>JBFHJY010000037.1:0-11909 GCA_041595655.1 Azoarcus sp. | reverse complement strand
TCATCCGCGGCGAATTGCAGGACGACGTGTTCGGGCTGGAATCCGGCGCCGGCGGCAAGCTGCAGAAGCACCGCATGTGGTCGCTGTTCGTCGAGGACAACTGGATGCCGACGGACGACTTCACGCTGACCGCCGGCGTGCGTCACGACGAGCACGACCTGTTCGGCAGCAACGTCTCGCCGCGCCTGTACGGCACTTACCGCGTCGCCCCGCAATGGACGGTGAAAGGCGGCATCAGCACCGGCTACAAGACGCCCAAGACCACCGACCTGTACGACGGCATCACCGGATTCGGTGGTCAGGGGACCTCACCCTTTGCCGGCAACCCGGACCTCAAGCCCGAGAAGAGCCGCAACACCGAAGTCGCGCTGTACTGGGACCATCCGGCGCGTCACAACTTCAACATCACGCTGTTCCACAACGACTTCAAGGACAAGATCATGAACGGCGAGGCCACGCAGAGCTGCGCGGCCACCGGCGGCGTGCGCCCGTGCGTGAACTTGGGTGACTTCACCGAACTCGGCTATGACAGCTACCGCCAGAAGGTCAACGTCGACAAGGCCGTCATCAAGGGCATCGAGGTTGCCGGCCGCTGGCAGATGGCCGATCGCTGGGCGTTGCGCGGCAACTACACCTATACCGACAGCGAGCAGAAGAGCGGCGCGGACAAGGGCCTGCCGCTGACGCAGACCGCCAGACACATGCTCAACACCACGCTCGACTGGCAGGCACGCAGCAACCTCAACGTGTACCTGACCATGGAAGCGCGCACCAAGCGCTACCGCGGCAAGATCAACGACAAGGCGGCCTACTACAAGGGCTACGAGATCTTCCATCTCGGCGCGGTGTATCAGGTGACCGACAGCCTCACCATCAGCGGGCGCATCAACAACCTGCTCGACGAGGACTTCAGCACCTACAAGGTCGTGCCTTGCACCAGCCGCTGCGGTGGCGAAACGTGGTCCGCGCAGTACGACTACAACAACGTCGATGCCCGCCGCAATCTCTGGGTTTCCGCCAACTATCGCTTCTGACCGGACGGATGCCGCTTGCCGCGGCATCCGCAGCCTTTGAATGTCTACTGCTGAAACCGCCTCCCCCACCCCCGCAACGCGCGCCGCACAACGCGGTGCCAGCCGCCCGTCCGCCCGCGCGCGCTGGATGAAGCAGCTCTATCGCTGGCACTGGATCAGTTCCGCCCTGTGTCTGGTCGGCATGCTGGGTTTTGCCGTCACCGGCATCACGCTCAACCACGCCGGCAGCATCGGCAGCACACCGCAGGTCACGCGCGTGACGCAGCCGCTGCCCGAGGCGCTGGTGCACGCCCTGCAGCAGGAGGCACAAGCATCGGAAGCCGAGCGCCCGCTGCCGCGCACGCTCGCACGCGCGCTCGGCGACGCGGTCGGCCGCAGCATTCCGGCCGCAGCGGCGGAGTGGTCGGCGGACGAGGTGTACGTGGCCCTGCCGCGCCCCGGCGGGGATGCCTGGCTGGCGGTGGATCTGGCCGCCGGCACGGTGGAGTACGAGCGTACCGACCGCGGCACGGTGGCCTGGCTCAACGACCTGCACAAGGGCCGCAACACCGGCCTTGCGTGGAGTTGGTTCATCGACTTGTTCTCGGTCGCCTGCCTGATCTTTTCCATCACCGGCCTGGCCATCCTGTGGCTGCACGCGCGCAACCGCCCGATGGTGTGGCCGGTGGTCGCACTCGGCGCCGCGCTGCCGGCCCTGCTCATCGTGTTGTTCATCCATTGAGGACCGCTCCACCATGAAACGCTCCACCCTGTTCGCCCTGCTCGCGCTCGCGCCGGCGCTGGCCTGCGCTGCCGAGCTGCGTGTCGAACTCGAACTGCCCGGGATCGCCGTCTCCGACTACCGCCGCCCGTATGTCGCGGTGTGGCTGGAGCGGCCCGACAACAGCGTGGCCGCCCATCTGGCGACCTGGTACGACCTGCGCATGCGCAACGACGAAGGCAAGACCTGGCTGAAGGATCTGCGCCAGTGGTGGCGCCGCATCGGCCGTGACCTGGAGGTGCCGGTGGACGGCGTCACCACCGCCACGCGCGGGCCGGGCGTGCACAAGCTCGCCTTCATCGCCGGCGCGGCACCGCTGGGCGAGCTGGCAGCGGGCGAATACCGCCTGGTGGTCGAGGCTGCGCGCGAACACGGCGGCCGCGAGGTGCTGAGTCTGCCACTGCACTGGCCGCCGTCCGCCCCGCAACGCACCGAGGCCGGCGGCGAGCGCGAGCTTGGCCGCGTCACGGCCGAACTGCTCCCCTGAACCGAACCAAGGAAAACGACATGAAACTGCGTACCCGCTTCACCCTCGCCGCGCTGGCCACCGCGCTCGCCGCGCCGCTTGCCAACGCCCACGAAGTGTGGCTGCTGCCCTCGTCCACCGTGCTCTCCAACACCGGCTACGTGACGGTGGACGGCGCGGTGTCGAACGACATCTTCCACTTCAACTACCGCCCGCTCGGCATCCGCGACAACCTGCGCATCACCGCGCCGGACGGCAGCAGCGTCGAGGCCGAGGCGCTGACGCAGGGCAAGCTGCGCACCGTGTTCGACGCCAACCTCGGCCAGACCGGCTCCTACCGCATGGCGGTGACCAACGCCGGCGTGATGGCGATGTGGCAGGAAGGCAGCGAGCGCAAACGCTGGCGCGGCCCGCGTGAGGAGCTCGAAGCCAACGTCCCGGCCGACGCGGCCGAGCTGACGCTGCGCGAATCGGTCAACCGCGTCGAGACCTTCGTCACGGTCGGCAGCCCGACCGCGCTCACGCCCACCGGGCTGGGCCTGGAACTGGTGCCGGTGACCCACCCCAACGACCTGTACGCCGGCGAGACAGCCTCGTTCCGCTTCGTCATCGACGGCCAGCCGGCCGCCGGTGTGAAGGTCACCGTGATCGCCGCCGGAACGCGCTACCGTGACGCACTCGACAAGATCGAAGCGGTCAGCGACGCCGAAGGCCTGGTCAGGCTGACCTGGCCGAGTACAGGCTTCCATTACCTGAGCGCCGTCGTGAGCGACGCCAACAGCTCGCTGCGCAACGCCGACCGCCGCCTGTCCTACACGGCCACGCTGGAAGTGCTGCCGCAATGAACCCCCGCCAAGGAGAACACCCGATGAAGAACTTCCTCGCCCCTGCTGCCGTTGCCCTGCTGATGGCACTGAGCCCCGCCGCGTTTGCCGACGAAAAGGTGCCGGAGCGCGTCTCCCACTACGCCGGCAAGAAGGCCGCCAACCTGGAAGAAGCCCTGAGTAACCTGCGCGAGGCCAATGCCAGCCTGAAGGAACTGCTGGCCGGCAAGGTCGGCGAGTACGACATGCACGACATCCACAGCCTGAGCTACACGCTGGAGGACGCGCTGGCCGACGTGCGCGAGGCGCTGGCGGTGGCCGCCGAGGACCTGGAATCGATGCACTTCTACAGCGAAGGCCTCAAGCGCGACGAGGTGATCGAGTTCGGCACCGCTTATCTTGAGACGACCGAGCGCGTCGTGGGGACGCGCTGAAAGATTGGCCATTGCGAGGCGTGTAGCGCCGAAGCAATCCCGGGACTGAGCCGGCTCAGTCCGGCTCGCGTTCGCCGTCGAGCCAGCGGTACAGCGTGCGCCGGCCGATGCCCAGCAGGGCGGCGGCGCGGCGGCGGTTGCCGCCCACTTCGTCGAGCACGCGGCGCACGTAACGTTTCTGCACCTCGTCGAGCGTGGGCAGCACGGCGCCGTCGAGCAGCCCGCCGTCGCCGCGCGGCGCGGCCGGCGCGGGCGCGCTTTCCGGGCGCAGCAGGCGCTCGGGCAGATGCTCCGGCAACACGGTGTCGGCGGGGCAGAAGGCCACCGCGCGTTCGACCGCGTTCTGCAGCTCCCGCACGTTGCCGGGAAAGGCATAGGCGCGCAGTGCCGTCAGCGCCTCGGGCGAGAAACCGCGCGCCGGCCGCCCCTGCTCGGTGGCAAAGCGCACCAGGAAACGCTGCGCCAGCAGTTCCACGTCGTCGTCGCGCTCGCGCAGTGCCGGCACGCGCAGGGTGAAGGTTTCCAGCCGGTAGTACAGATCCTCGCGGAAGTCGCCGTCGGCCACGCGCTGTGCCAGATCACGGTGGGTGGCGGCGACGATGCGCACATCCACCTGTTCCTCGGTGTCCTGCCCGACCGGGCGGATGGAGCCGTCCTGCAGCGCGCGCAGCATCTTGGCCTGCAGCGCCAGCGGCATCTCGCCGATCTCGTCGAGCAGCAAGGTGCCGCCGTGCGCCTGTTGCAGCAGGCCGCGCCGGGCATTGCGCGCGCCGGTGAAGGCGCCGGCCGCGTGACCGAAGAACTCGCTCTCCATCAATTCCTGCGGCACGCCGGCGCAGTTCACGGCCAAAAACGGCCCGTCGGCGCGCTCGCTCTCGGCATGGATGGCGCGCGCCACCAGCTCCTTGCCGGTACCGCTCTCGCCGATCACCAGCACCGGACCCTGCGCCCGCGCCACCACGCGGATCTGCTCGAACAGCGCGCGCATCGCGGCGCTGCGCCCGAACAGGCCGTGGAAGGATTCGCCGGCGCCGCTGAGGCGGCGGAAACGCGTCACCTCGTCGCGCAGCCGGCGGGTTTCCAGCACGCGATCGACACAGATCAGGAAGTGGTCCAGATCGAGCGGCTTGGTGAGAAAGTCGTCGGCGCCGGCCTGCAGCGCCTCGACCGCCTGACGCACGCTGCCGAAGGCGGTGACGACGATGATCGCCGGCCGTGCCTCAGGCGGCCGCGCTATCAGCTCACGCACCAGCTCCATGCCGTGACCGTCGGGCAGGCGCAGGTCGGTGACCAGCAGCTCGGGCGTGTTCGCGGCCAGCGCCTCGCGCCCCTCGGCCAGCGTGGCACAGGCAGTGACGCGACGGCCGGTGGCCTCCAGTTCATCGACGACCAGACGCGACAGCGCCGGGTCGTCCTCCACCACGAGAATGTTCGCCCGCTCAGTCATCACGCTCCTCCAGGACGTTGAGCACCAGTTCGAAACGCGCCCCGCCCAGCGGCGATTCGGCCACCCGTGCCTCGCCGCCGTGCTCGCGCGCGATACGCTGCACGATGGCCAGCCCCAGCCCGGTTCCCTCGCCCGGCAGACGCGTGGTGTGGAAGGGCTCGAACACGCGTTCGCGTTCGGCCTCCGGCACGCCGGGACCGGCGTCATCGACGCGCAGCGTCACGCGCCCCTCGGCCACGCTCCAGCCCACTTCCACCGCGCTGTCCGGACAGGCCTGGCGTGCGTTGCGCAGCAGATTGACGAGCGCCAGTTCCAGCCCCAGTGCGTCTCCGCGGACCGCCACGGGCGGCCCCTCGCGCAAACTCGCCTCCACGCCTTCTGCCGCGGCCAGTGCATGTACACGCGCCACCAGCGCCGGCACCGCCACGCGATCATGCCCGCTGCGCGCGCCGCGCGCATAGGCCAGCAACTGCTGCACGATGGAGGTCATGCGTGCGGCCTGCTCGCGGATCTCGGCCAGTTCGCGCGCCTCGTCCTCGCCGCGTGCGCTGCGCTGCAGGCGCCGCGCCCGACCATCGACCACCGACAGCGGCGCGCCCAGCTCGTGCGCCACGCCGGCCGACAGCTGGCCCAGCGCCGCCAGCGTCTCGCTGCGCCGCAGCTGCGCCTCGACGCGGGCACGCTCCTCGCGCTCGGCCGCTTCACGCACTTCTGCGGAGTCGATTGCGTCGAGCATGGCATTGAAGCGCCTGGCGAGCTGGCGAAGCTCCAGGGGGCCGGTCGGCTTCACGCGGGTTTCACGCTCGCCGGCAGCCACCCGCTGCACACTCTGCAGCAGGTTCTCGAGCGGACGGCCAATGGCCCGTCGGTGGGTGAAGCCGAGCACACCGAACACGATCAGCGCTGCCGACGCGAACCCGCCCCAGGTACGCAGGTGCAGCTTGCGCAGCTCGGCGTCGATGTCGCTGCGCCGCCGCGTGACCTGCAGCAGGCCGTCGGGCTGCCCACCGGCATCGAACAGCGGCAGGAAGAAGGAATAGACGTTCTCGCCGCGAATGGTCTCGTACTGCTCGAACTGCCCCTCACGCGAAAGCTTGAGCGCGTCGCCGGCCTGCGCGCGGGTCGGCTGGCCGGTGCCGAAGCTGAGGATGCGGTTGCCCTCGCCGTCGAACAGATAGGCGCCATACACCTCGCTCATGCCGAACACCGATGCGAGGCTGGATTCGATCTGACCGATGTCGCGGCGCGCCAGCGCCTGCGTAACGGGGAAATGTACTGCCCGTGCGACGAGTTGCAGATCGCGCTGCATGCGGTCCTCGACGAACTGTCCGAGCACACCCAGCAGCACGACGAGGATCAGCGCCAGCACGGCCAGCACCGGAGCGACGACCTGCAAGGCCAGTACGCTGCGCAGGCTGCCGAGAAAAGCGGGAGGGTGCATGGTCATATCCCTGAATAAGGTGACACATGCGCCAAAATGACACACTGCGGCGAACCTGGTCAAACCCGGAATCACCTCCGGACAGCCACACGAACCTCACAAGCCACTGTTCCGCAAACAAAAACACGCATCCGCATGAAACTGGCACGAAGCTCGCATAAGGAAAGGCGCATTTCCTGACAATGGAGGTAACACCATGACCAAGCTCACCCCCCTTCTCGCCAGCCTGTTGCTCGCCATGGGCGTCTCGACCGGCGCGCTCGCCCAGTCCGCCGCACAGCCGCAACCGGCTGCCCCGGCCGCACAGAGCGCGCAACAGTCGTCCGACTTCAGCGAAGACGACGTGAAGAAGTTCGCCGAAGTCCAGCCGACCATCGAAACCATCCGCAAGGACTATTCGCAGCGCCTGCTCGACGTGAATGACCCGCAACAGGCCGCCAAGCTGCAGACCGAGGCGGTGCAGCACATGGTCGACACCGTCAACAAGGCCGGGCTGGAAGTCGAGACCTACAACGGCATCGCCATCGCACTGCAATCGGATGCCGACCTGCGCATGCGCGTCGAGTCGATGATGAACTGACGCAGCCCCATCCCCGTCCGGCGCCAGGCTCCGGGCGGCACCCTGCATCCTCCTCCCGGGCGGCCCATGCCGCCCATTTCGCGGGCGGCGGACACGGCACAATACGCGCCATGTCCACCGTCCGCATTTTTGTCACCCGCCTCGTCGAGGACCGCCTGTTGCTGGCTTTGCTGGCGGCACTGGCGGTCTTGCTGCTGCTGGCGCCGGAACGCATCGCCGAACTGCCGGGGCTGGTTGACTGGCGGACCATCGCCGCGCTGGCAGGCCTGCTCGTGCTGTCGCGCGGCATCGAGGACTGCGGTGTGCTGTCACGCATCGGTCAGTCGCTGCTCACGCGGGTGCATGGTGAGCGGCGCCTGACGGCAGCGCTGGTGCTGTTCTCGGCCGCGTTGTCGGCGGTCGTCACCAATGATGTGGCGCTGTTCATCGTGGTGCCGCTGACGGTGGGCCTGGCCCGTATCGCGCAGCTGCCGCTCGGTCGGCTGGTGATCTTCGAAGCCTTCGCCGTCAATGCCGGATCGACGGTCAGCCCGGTCGGCAATCCGCAGAACCTGTTCCTGTGGCAATCATCGGGCGCCAGCTTCGTCGAATTCACCCTCGCCATGCTGCCGCTGGCGAGCGCGTTGCTGCTACTGATCCTGGCGCTGATCCCGCTCGGCTTCCCGCCGCGGCGCATCGCGATCTCTGCCAGCGAAACCCGATCTCCGCTCGACACGCGGCTGATGCTGCTGTCGCTGGGGCTCTACCTGCCTTTCCTGGTCGCCGCCGAACTCGGTTACACGGTGTGGGCAGCCGCGGTGGTGATCGCGCTGTATCTGGTTGTCGCGCGGCGCGTGCTGTGCGAAGTGGATTGGCTGTTGCTGCTGGTGTTCGTGCTGATGTTCGTGGATCTCGGCCTGCTCGCGGGTCTGACGCCGGTTGCGGCGCAGATGCCATCCCTGCTGGAACTTCCGGGCGGCCTGCTGCTGGCTGGCGCGCTGCTGTCGCAAGCCATCTCCAACGTGCCGGCGACGATCTTCCTCGACGCCTTCACCGATGACTGGCGCACGCTGGCCTGGGCGGTGGCGGTGGGTGGCTTCGGCACGGCCGTCGGCTCGCTCGCCAACCTCATCGCGTTGCGCCTGTCACGCCAGCGAGAGCTGTGGCGCGAATTCCACCTTTGGTCGATACCGGTGCTGGTGCTGGCGTTCGGAATTGCGTGGGCGCTGCCGTGACACCCAGCGGCGGCGATCAGCGCTGCTGCTGTTCGAATCTCTTGCGCCGCGCCTCAAGCACTTCAGGCGGCCACTTGCTCTGGATCCAGGCCAGTACGGCACGGATCTCATCATCGGACAGGATTTCCCCGAAGGCCGGCATGTCGCTCTGATAGCCCTCCGGCGCGAGCGGCGGCACCATGCCGTCATGCACCATGGAAAACAGCATCTCGTCCGGATGGTGCCAGGTGTGGCCGCTGGCGTCATGCGGTGGTGCCGGCAACCGCCCGTCGGCCCGGCGCTGACGCCATTCCGGCTGCCCCTCCCGGTTCGCGCCGTGACAGACGGCGCAATGCTCCTTGTACACTTCCTCGCCGATGGCGAGCTTGGCCGGATTGGACGGGTCGATGCCGCGCTCCGGCCATGGCTCGCCGCAAGCAGCGACAAGCAGGGCTCCGCAGGTAGCCAGGGCAAGCAACGGAATGGGCAGACGGCTCATCGCTTCCTTCAAAAGCTCCAGACAACCCGGCTCAGTGACGCGCAAAGACCGTGGTACCGCCCTGTGCGTCGAAACCGATCACATCATAACGTTCGGCCGGATAAGGCCCTTCCATCCCTGGCGACCCGAGCGGCATGCCCGGCGCGGACAAACCGACCAGCTCCGGCTTCTCGTCGAGCAGGCGACGCACGTCGGCGGCCGGCACATGGCCTTCGACCACATAGCCGCCCACCTGCGCAGTGTGGCACGACCCCAGCGCACGCGGCACACCGGCCTCGTTCTTGACCACATCCATCTCGCGTGTCGCCACTTCACGCACCGTGAAGCCGTTTTCGCGCATGTGCTCGGCCCACTTTCCGCAACAACCGCAATTGGGGTCTTTATAGACCACCACTTCGTCTGCGGCCGCGACAGCCGGCACTGCGAGCAGGATGCTAGCGCACAGTGCCGCCAGGCCTAGGGACTTTCTTGCAAGCATTTCTGATTCTCCCGTGTTGTGTCATGGAACAGGAACCTCGTCCGATGCCTCCTTGCGCGGATGAGGAAAGTGCAGGATGAAGCGGGTCGTGCCATTGCCCGACGCCATCGAGATGCCGCCGCCGTGCGCCTCTGCGATCGAGCGGGTGATCGCCAGCCCCAGCCCGGCGCCCTCGCCGTGACGGACGCGCTCGCCCTCGAGTCGATGGAAACGCTCGAACAGGGTCGCCGCCCGCTCGGGCGAAATGTCTTCGCCGGCATTGGCCACCGACAGACGGACTACGGCCACATCGGCCTCGATCGCGATATCGACGCCACTGCCGCGCCGGGCATGGCGCAGGGCGTTCGACAGCAGGTTGGACAGGGCGCGGCGCAACATCAGCCGGTCGCCGGTGACCGTCGCTGCACCGCGCACGCGGATCGTGACGCCGTGCTCCTCCGCCAGCGCCTCGTAGAACTCCGCCAGTGCGGCCGCCTCGTCCTCCAGCGCCACCGCCTCGGCGACGCGCGGCAGGCGCCCTTCGTCGGCCTTGGCGAGGAACAGCATGTCCGCGATCATGCGCGCCATGCGCTCGAACTCCTCGAGGTTGGAGTGCAGCGTGTCGCGGTATTCCTCGGCACTGCGCGCACGCGTCAGCGCAACCTGGGTGGCGGTCAGCAGATTCGACACCGGCGTGCGCAGTTCATGGGCGATGTCGGCCGAATAGGCATCGAGCCGCCGGAAGGCCGCCTGCAGCCGGTCGAGCATGCCGTTGAAGGCGTCGACCAGCTCCTGCATCTCGGCCGGCGCACCGTCCTGCGGCAGACGCTCGCCCAGGCGCTCGGCCGACAGTCGTCGCGCCGTCGCGGTCACGCCACGCAACGGCGCCAGCCCGCGCCGCGCCGCGAACCAGGCCAGGCCCGCTGCCGCCAGCGCCACCAGCGAGATGCCGAGCCACAGCCGCAGCCGCACGGCGTCGAGGAAGCGTGAGTGATGCGAAATGTCCAGCGCCACCGCGATACGGATCGTGCGGGGCGGCTCGAGCGGAAGGTCGAGCACGGTCGTGCGCCCGATGAACTCGCGTCCGTCGCGCAGCCACTTGCGCGGCACGGCATCCGGCGCAACGCCCTCCTCACGCGGGAAAGTCTCGCCGCGCACCGCGTGCAGCACCCGGCCGGCGGCATCCGTCACGACCACCGCAACCATCGCATGCCCTCCCAGCAGATCGTCCAGCCGCTCACCGATGGCATCGAACTGCGCCTCCGACGCGGTGTGCGCAAGCAGGTTGCCGACCACCGTGAGCTGTGCGGAGAGATCGTGCCGGTCCAGATCGTCGAAGTGCGTCGCCACCGCCCGCTCGATGATCATGCCGGCCACCAGCAGCACGCCGGCCGCAAAGGCGGCGAAGATCAGCGCCAGACGCGCAGTCAGCGACAGCGGGCGGCGGATCATGACGCCTCGCCCGCCTCCAGTACGTAGCCCATGCCGCGCACCGTGCGGATCAGCTTGGGCTCGAAGGGATCGTCCACCTTGGCACGCAGGCGCCGCACTGCCACCTCGATGACGTTGGTGTCGCTGTCGAAGTTCATGTCCCACACCTGCGAGGCGATCAGCGAGCGCGGCAGCACCTCGCCCTGGCGCCGCAGCAGCAGTTCCAGCAATGCGAACTCCTTGGCAGTGAGGTCGATACGCTGCCCCGCACGCACGACTCGCCGGCGCAGCAGGTCCAGCTCCAGATCGGCGGCACGCAGCACCTCGGGTTCCATGCTGCGCCCGCGCCGCAGCAGCGTGCGCACGCGGGCCAGCAATTCGGAGAAAGCAAAAGGCTTGACGAGATAGTCGTCGGCACCGAGTTCAAGCCCGCGCACGCGGTCCTCGACCTGATCGCGCGCAGTCAGGAACAGCACCGGCATCTCACGGCCGGCGCGGCGCAGGGTCTCCAGCACGCCCCACCCGTCCAGACGCGGCAGCATGACGTCGAGCACGATCAGGTCGTACTCGCCGCCCGTCGCCAGATGCAGGCCATCCAGCCCGTCGCGCACCAGATCAACGACAAAGCCCGCCTCCGCCAGTCCCTGGCGCAGGTAATCACCGGTCTTCGGCTCGTCCTCGACGATCAGGATCTTCATGGCGGCATTCTGCCAGCGCCACGCCGTGCAGTCGTGAACCTGACAGATCTGTAATGCGGATGTCAGCTTGTAGACCGCAACCCGGCACGGTCATGGAGGCATCGCCCGGCCCCTTCACGATGCCAGAACAAGCAAACGGTCACCGCGCAGATGACACAACCGTAATCCTTCCGCAATCCTTCGGTCAGCCGCCGGCGCGCAAGATGACTCCCTATACGCAAATGCGCATCGCTGAAACCCGGGGAAAACCAAAGGAGGGGTGATCATGAAAATCATGCAGGGAATTGGCCAGTGGCGGTCCCGCCTGCGCGCCTGGTGCCGAGAGAACGAACGCGCCCACCGTGCTGCGCCGGTTTCGCCCTGCTGCTCGGCACCACCGCCGGGAGCATCGCGCCCGGACGGGACGCGAATCAACATGAAATGACCGTACAACCGGTCCGCCGTGGCGCGACACCTGTGCCCGGAAAACGGCAGAAGAACCGGCGCTCAGCCGGACGACGCCCATCTTGATCCATCACCGCAAGGAGCAGGTCATGAGCAAGAACAGACGATTCATGTTGGCGGCGATCACCGGCATCGCCATCGTAACGGTCAGCGCACCGGCTCTCGCGCAGTCGGACGCCATGCGCGGGCAGCCGATGATGA
>JBFHJY010000036.1:0-11913 GCA_041595655.1 Azoarcus sp. | reverse complement strand
GGCCGGAATATCCAGACTCACGCCATCGGCCGCCGCCATCGCGCCGTAGCGCTGCGTGACGTCGGCGAGCCGCGCCACCGGCGGCATGGGCACGCTCACGGCACCCGCACCTGCAGGGTCTGCGGCCACTCGGCCTCATGGTCGAGCCGTACATGCGCCACACCGGGCAGACCGGTCTTGACCTGTTCCGGATACTGCGCGAGCAGCTCGGGATCGATGCGCGCCTTGACGCGGAACACCATCTTCTGACGCTCGTTCTGCGTTTCGACCGTCTTCGGCGTGAATTGCGCGACGCTGGCGACGAAGCTGACGGAGGCCGGGATCACGAACTGCGCCGCAGCGTCGAGCACGATGCGCACCTCACTGCCGATGGCCACACGGCCGGCCACCGTCTCGGGCAGAAAGAAGGTCATGTACACGTCGCCGATGTCGACCAGGCTCACGACCTTGCCGCCGCCGGCAATGACCTCGCCCGGCTGCACGATGCGGTACTGCACGCGGCCGGCGCGCGGTGCAAGAAGCTCGGCATCCTCGAGTTCCGTCTGCAGTCGCGCCACCACCGCTTCGGTGGCCGCGATGGCCGCCTCGGATTGTTCGACCTGGGCTTCGGCGGCACGCACCGCAGCCTGCGCCGCCGCGATCTTCGCCGCAGCCACGCGAACATTGGCCTCGGCCGTGCGCGCTCGTGCCGCCGCATCGTCGGCCTGCTGTGCAGACGTCGCCTTCTGCTTCAGCAGACTTTGCAGACGCTGGCTGGAACGTCGGGCCACATCCAGCTCTGCCTCTGCCTGGATCAACACCGACTCGGCCATGACGACATCGGCATGACGCTGCGCCACCAGCGCCAGCGCGGTTTCACGCGCACTGCGCGCATTCGCGACCTCGGCTCTGGCCTGTGCGAGCTGGGCCTGCAGCGACTGGGTGTCCATGCGGGCGACGAGCTGCCCCTGCGCCACGAAATCGCCCTCGTTCACGAGAATGTCGGCCACACGGCCGGCGGCCTTGGCCGCAACGTCCACCTCGGTCGCCTCGATACGACCGTTGCCGCGCACGAAGCGCTCGTCGTCGGCCACCGGACGCAGCCACCAGGCCCCCGCCGCGACGACTGCGACAAGAACTCCTGCAACCCACCACGTCCTGCCTGCCGTTGCGCGCACTTCCCTCTCCTGGCCCATGCTTCGATGAAGCATTATCCCAGAGCGGGACGGGTGGCGTGTTACGGTCCATTACGACCGGAAACCCGATGCGGTTGCACCGGCGCGGCGTTGATGGTTCGATACGGCAATTGCGTCGAAGGCCTCGTCGCGACACGTTTCCGCCCCGACGCATGCATCAGACGAGTCCATGCCCCTGATCCGCTCCACACAGCACCATGAGCCCCGCCCCAGCTGACGCGCCCGGCACATCCGCGATCGTGCCATCGGCCGACGGACCGCTCCTGCGCATCGAGGGCGCCTGGACGCTGCCGCACTACCGCGAACTCGTCACCCGGGTGGCGGCCTTGCGGGAACACGTCGGCGACATCGCCGCCGTCGACGCCTCCGGCCTGTCCGGCCTCGACACCGCCGGCGCCGGCCTGCTGTGCGCGCTGCTGGGCGACGAGCAACTCGAAACCCTCCTTGCCGCGCAGGCTCCGGAACGACAGGCACTGCTGCGCACCGTGCGCGAGGCACAGCAGCGCACCGACCCGGACGCACTGGCACCCGACCGCTACATGCCGGGCGACATACTGGAGCACATCGGACGCACGACACTGGCTTTCCGCGACCACCTCGTGGGCGTGTGCGGCCTGCTCGGGCTGACGCTGGAGACCTTCGCACGCACCCTGTTCCGGCCCGGACGCTGGCGTGTCACCCCGTTCCTCGCACATCTGGAACGCACCGGGCTGGATGCCGTGCCCATCGTCGCCCTGCTCACCTTCCTGGTCGGCGCGGTGGTGGCCTTCCTCGGCGCGACGGTACTCACCACCTTCGGCGCCAGCGTATACACCATCGATCTGGTGGCCTACTCCTTCCTGCGCGAGTTCGGTGTCCTGCTGGCCGCCATCCTCGTGGCGGGACGCACCGCCAGCGCCTTCGCCGCCCAGATCGGATCGATGCGCGCCAACGAGGAGGTGGATGCCATCCGCGTGCTGGGCCTGTCACCGATCGAACTTCTGGTCCTGCCGCGCGTGCTGGCACTGCTGGTTGCCCTGCCGATCCTCACCTTGGTCGCGATGGCCTCCGGCCTGGTCGGTGGCATGCTGGTATGCGCCATCAAGCTCGATCTGAGTCCGACGATGTTCCTCACCACGATCGAAAACAACATCGCGCTACGTCACTTCCTGATCGGGCTGGCCAAGGCGCCCGCATTTGCCTTCCTGATCGCACTGATCGGCTGCCACGAAGGCTTCAGGGCCTCCGGCAGTGCGCAGTCGGTGGGCGAACACACCACCTCGGCGGTGGTGCAGTCCCTGTTCGCGGTGATCGTGGTCGACGCCATCGCAGCGCTGTTCTGCATGGAGATGGGCTGGTGAGCGCGCCCGACAACGTCATCGAGGTGCGCGGACTGTGCAACCGCTTCGGCTCGCAGGTGGTACACGAGGGACTCGACCTGGACGTGCGGCGGGGGGAAATCCTCGGCGTGGTCGGTGGCTCGGGTTCGGGCAAATCGGTGCTGCTGCGCACCATCGTCGGCCTGAATCGCCCTGCCGCCGGCAGCATCCACGTGCTCGACGCCGACCTCATGGCTCTGGCGCCGGCCGAGCGCAGCCGCATCGAACGCCGCCTCGGCGTCCTGTTTCAGCAGGGCGCACTGTTCTCCTCCCTGACCGTGGCCGAGAATGTCTCGCTGCCCCTGATCGAGCATGCCGGCCTGCCACGCAACGATGCCGCCGCGCTGGCCGCACTGAAGATCGCGCTGGCCGGTCTGCCACCGGAAGCCGGCGCCAAATACCCCTCGGACCTGTCGGGCGGCATGGTCAAGCGGGCGGCGCTTGCCCGCGCACTGGCTCTCGATCCCGACGTCCTGTTCCTCGACGAACCGACCGCCGGGCTCGACCCGATCGGCGCCGCTGCTTTCGACCGGCTCATCGCCACGCTGCGAGACGCACTGGGACTGACCGTTTTTGTCGTCACGCACGACCTCGACACGCTGTACGCCATTACCGACCGCGTCGCCGTGCTGTCGCAGCGCAAGGTCCTGATCAACGCAGACCTCGCCACCGTCGCCGCCACCGACGACGCGTGGATCCGCGACTACTTCCTCGGGCCGCGCGGACGTGCAGCCGCCAGCCAACCGGAGATCTCCTGACATGGAAACCCGCGCCCATCACATCCTGATCGGACTGTTCACGCTGCTCGGCATCGGCGCCGCCCTGCTGTTCGTGCTGTGGCTCGGCAAGAGCGGCGGCGACCGCCAGTACGCGCTGTACGACATCGTCTTCCAGGAGGCCGTCAGCGGCTTGTCGCGCGGCAGCACGGTTGAATTCAACGGCATCCGCATCGGTGACGTATCCGGGCTGCGGCTGGACCCCGAGGATCCGCGCCGCGTCCTTGCCCGCGTGCGCGTCGAAAGCGAAACTCCGGTACGCCGTGACACCCAGGCACGCCTGGTGCCGGCCGGCATCACCGGCCTGTCGCTGATCCGCCTGTCGAGTGGTGACGACCCCGACAGTCCGCCTCTGCAGCCGATCGATGACGAAGTGCCGGTGATCGTGGCACAGCCCTCGCCGATGAGCCGTCTGCTCGCCGATGGCGAGGACGTGATGCTCAATATCAACCAGTTGCTGATCCGCGCGCGCGACGTGCTGTCGCCGCAGACCGTCGAGGATCTCGGCGCAACGCTGCACAACCTGCGCCTGGTCACCGACACGCTCGCCGAGCGCCGCGAAGACCTCGCCGCCACACTCGACGGCGCGAATGCGCTGATGCGCTCGGCCAACTCCGTCATCGACGGCGAACTGCGCCAGACCTTGGCGGCAGCGCAGCGCTCGATGTCCGCACTCGAACGCACCGTCGGCGAACTCGAGACCCTCGTCACCGCCAATCGCGGCAATCTCGACAGCGGCATGCGCGGCCTGGCAGACATCGGCCCCGCCGTGACCGAACTGCGCGGCACCCTCGCCTCGCTGCGCGGCGTCACCCGCCAACTCGAGGAGAACCCGCGCGACTTCCTGCTCGGCAGCAACCCCACCCGGGAATTCCAGCCATGACCAAGCTCCTCGCCGCCCTCTTCCTCACCGCACTGCTGTCGGCCTGCTCGCTGCTGCCGGAACGCGAAGCCAACGACATCTATCGCCTGCCCAGCACCCTGTCTGCCGTTTCGGCCCAAAGCCCCGGGGCCGTGAACTGGTCGCTGCGCGTGCTGCAGCCGACCAGCGGCGCGCAACTGGCCGGCCGGCGCATCGTCGTGATCCCGGACGACCATGTGCTGAGCGTTTACCAGGGCGCCGCCTGGGCGGACACCGCGCCGCGCATGATCCGCGAACGCCTCGTCGATGCCGTGCGCGCGGACGGGCGCATCGCCACGGTCAGCAGCGATGAACGCAGCCTGCACGCCGACCTCGAACTCGACACCGACCTGCGCGCCTTCCACAGCGAGTACCGCAACGGCCGGCCGGAGGCGGTGATTCGCCTCGATGCACGGCTGGTGCGCAGCGACACGCGCCGCATCATTGTCAGCCGCAGCTTCGAGACGCGCGAAGCGGCAGCCGACACTGCCCTGCCGGCGGTCGTCTCGGCCTTCGGCAGCGCGGCCGACCGGATCGCCCTGGAAATCGCCGACTGGACGGTGCGCGCCGGCACGACCGAGCCGCAACGCTGATCCATCGCAGTGCGCCCTCCCGGCGCGATGCACCATTGGCGGGCATGGCGCGGCGCTGGCGGCGCGCCCGCGCCGGCCCTCGCGCCCCATGCCGGCTGGCACGCCGCTTGCAAGACCTCTCCCCGGAAAGATTCACGTCCATCGCAGCGGGGCGGCCAACGCCGGCCATCCCGCCGGGCCGCAAGGCCCGAGGATCAGCGCCGATCCCCGACGACATCGACTGCCTGCCCGGCCCGCGCCGGGCGCATTGCTGCGAGAGGGAATCATGCGCAAACAGAAACTGGTAATGGTCGGCAACGGCATGGCCGGGGTGAAGACCCTGGAAGAACTGCTCAAGTACGCGCCCGACCAGTACGAAATCACCGTATTCGGCGCCGAGCCGCACGGCAACTACAACCGCATCCTGCTCTCGCCGGTGCTCGCCGGCGAGATGGGCCTGCCGGACATCATGCTCAACGACCTGCAGTGGTATGCCGACAACGGCATCACCCTGCACACCGGCCGCAAGGTGCTCGAGATCGACCGCGTGACCCGCATCGTGCGCGCCGACGACGGCACCGAAGCGGCCTACGACCGCCTGCTGCTGGCCACCGGCTCCAGGCCCTTCATCCTGCCGGTGCCGGGTGCCGCCTTGCCGGGCGTGATCGCCTACCGCGACATCGCCGACACCGAGGCCATGATCGCGGCCGCCAGCACGCACCGCCACGCCGCCGTCATCGGCGCCGGCCTGCTCGGTCTGGAAGCCGCCAACGGCCTTTGCCTGCGCGGCATGGACGTGACCGTGGTGCATCTGGCCGAGTGGATCATGGAGCGCCAGCTCGACAAGCCCGCCGCCGACCTGCTGCAGGCCTCGCTCGAAGCCAAGGGCCTGAAGTTCGAACTCGGCGCACAGACCGCATCGCTCGAAGCCGGCCCGGACGGTCGCGTGGCCGCACTGAAGCTCAAGGACGGCACCAGCGTGCCGGCCGATCTGGTGGTGATGGCCGCCGGCATCCGGCCCAACACGGAACTGGCTGAAGCCGCGCACCTGTACTGCAACCGCGGCATCGTGGTGGGCGACACCATGCAGACCGTGACCGACCCGCGCGTCTACGCCATCGGCGAATGCGTAAGCCACCGCGGCGTGAGCTACGGCCTGGTAGCGCCACTGTTCGAACAGGCCAGGGTGTGCGCCAACCACCTGGCGGGCTTCGGCATCGGCCGCTACGAAGGCTCGGTGACGTCCACCAAACTCAAGGTCACCGGCGTCGATGTGTTTTCGGCCGGCGACTTCACCGGCGGCGAAGGCTTTGACGAGATCGTGCTGCACGACCGCGCCGGCGGCGTGTACAAGAAGATCGTGCTCAAGGACGAAAAGCTCGCCGGCGCAGTGATGGTGGGCGATACCGCCGACGGCGCCTGGTACTTCCAGCTGCTGCGCGAAGGCAGGAACGTGGCCGGGATGCGCGACCACCTGATGTTCGGCCAGAGCTTCGCGCAGTCGCACCTGGGAGATGCCGGCCATCAGGGCCAGAACCTGGCCGCCAGCCTGCCCGACAGCGCCGAGGTGTGCGGCTGCAACGGCGTGTGCAAGGGCACCATCGTCCAGGCCATCAAGGAGAAAGGCCTGTTCACGCTCGACGACGTGCGCAAGCACACCAAGGCGTCGAGCTCCTGCGGATCCTGCACCGGTCTGGTCGAGCAGTTGCTGGCCTCCACCGTGGGCGGCGCCTTCCAGGCGGCCGACAAGCATTCCAGACCGATCTGCGCCTGCACCGAGCACAACCACGGCGAAGTGCGTCAGGCCATCCGCGAGCACAAGTACCTGTCCATTCCCGAAGTCATGCAGGCGCTGGAGTGGAAAACGCCCAACGGCTGCGCCACCTGCCGCCCGGCGCTGAACTACTACCTGATCTCGACCTGGCCACATGAGGCGCAGGACGACCCGCAGAGCCGCTTCGTCAACGAGCGCGCCCACGCCAACATCCAGAAGGACGGCACGTATTCCGTGGTGCCGCGCATGTGGGGCGGCCTGACCACGCCGGACGAGCTGCGCGCGATTGCCAATGTCGCGGAGAAGTACGCCATCCCCACCGTCAAGGTCACCGGCGGCCAGCGCATCGACCTGCTCGGGGCGAAGAAGGCCGACCTGCCGCTGATCTGGCACGACCTGGGCGCCGCCGGCATGGTCTCCGGCCACGCCTATGGCAAGAGCCTGCGCACGGTGAAGACCTGTGTCGGCTCCGAGCACTGCCGCTTCGGCACGCAGAAGTCCATGGATATGGGGGTCAAGCTGGAGAAGATGCTGTTCGGCATGTGGTCGCCGCACAAGGTGAAGCTGGCGGTGTCCGGATGCCCGCGCAACTGCGCCGAATCGGGCATCAAGGACGTCGGCGTGATCGGAGTCGATTCGGGCTACGAGCTCTACGTGGCCGGCAACGGCGGCATCAAGACCGAAGTCGCGCAATTTTTGTGCAAGGTCTCGAGCGACGAGGAAGTCATGGAGTACGGCGGCGCCTTCCTGCAGCTCTACCGCGAAGAGGGCTACTACCTGGAGCGCACCTGCCACTACGTCGAACGTGTGGGCATGGAGCACGTGAAGAAGCATGTGCTGGAGGACGCAGCCAATCGCCACGCGCTGTATGAGCGACTGCTGTTCACGCTGCGTGACGCGCCCGACCCGTGGGCCGAACAGAGCACGCAGCCCAGGCTGCGCGCCCAGTTCGAACCGCTTGAAGCCTGACCCGCCCTCCAGGAGCCGCAATGAACATGCCCGCAAACGCAACCGAGCTCACCTGGCGCCGCATCTGCGCCGTCACCGACATCCCCGCGCTCGGCGCCCGCACGCTGGAAGACGCCGAGCACGGCACCATCGCCGTCTTCCGCAACGCCGAAGACGAAGTCTTTGCGCTGATCGACCGCTGCCCGCATAAGGGCGGCCCACTGTCCGCCGGCATCGTGCATGGGCGCAGCGTCACCTGCCCGCTGCACAACTGGAAGATCCGCTTCGAGGACGGCCAGGCCGCCGATCCCGACGTCGGCTGCACCCGGGCCTTCGCGGTGCGCGTCGACGACGGTCAGGTGTTCATGCGGCTGTAGCCCGGAACGACGCGGCCGGCGCGGGGTCACAAAACGGTCCCTTTGCCCGGCCGCGCCATGTCCGAACCTGCTCGAAAAACGCCCCTCCCCTCCCGGCGGTGCTTCCTGCAAGCCGCTGCCGCTGGGGCGCTGGCCCTGTCCGGCGTACCGGCGCTCGCCGCACCCGTGCTGCGGCCCGTGCCGTCCACCGGCGAGCGTCTGCCCGCCATCGGCATGGGCACCTGGATCACCTTCGACATCGAACCCAGCTTCCGCAGCGGCGACGCCATGACCGCACGCTGGCAGGTGTTGCGTGAGTTCTTCGCGGCGGGCGGGCGGCTGATCGACTCCTCGCCGATGTACGGCCGCGCCGAGGCCGTGCTGGGCGAGTTGCTGCCCCAGACGCCCGGCGCCGAATCGCTGTATTCCGCCACCAAGGTATGGACACCGGGACAGGCCATGGGCGAACGGCAGATGGCGCGCTCGCTGCAGCTGTGGGGTCTACCGCGTTTCGACCTGATGCAGGTGCACAACCTGCTCGACTGGGAAGCACACCTGCCCACGCTCCGGCGCATGAAGGAGGAAGGCGCGGTACGCCACATCGGCATCACCACCTCGCACGGGCGGCGTCACGAGCAATTCGAGACCCTCATGAAGCGCGAAGCGCTCGACTTCGTGCAATTCACCTACAACCTCGCCCACCGCGAAGCCGAGCGACGTTTGCTGCCGGCCGCGGCCGACCGCGGCTGCGCGGTGATCATCAACCGCCCCTTCGACGGCGGTCAGTTGTTCCGCCGCGTGCGCGGCGCCACGCTGCCCGGCTGGGCGGCCGACATCGGCTGTACCAGCTGGGCGCAGGTTTTCCTGAAATTCGTGATCTCGCACCCGTCCGTCACCTGCGCGATTCCGGCCACGTCCAGGCCCGAGCACATGCGCGAGAACATGGGCGCCCTCACCGGCCCCCTGCCCGACGCCGCACTGCGCCGGCGCATGGTCGAGGACTTCGAGCGGGCGGGCTGAACCCGGAAGCGCGCAGGACGGAGGATTCACGACCGGACTGATGCGGATCAAAGCAGGCATGTCACGTCGTGAGACATACTGCGGTTGGATCGCGCCGCAGAGCGGCATGAATCTTTCCGGAGATAGCCCATGAGCACCGACCCTCAAACCACCCCCGCACATCCGGACTGGGACCCGCGCGCACCGTCGGTCCAGATCGACCAGATCGCCGCCTACGACGCCATGCGCGCGCGTTGCCCGGTGGCATACAGCGAGTACCTGCAGTGGTCGGTACTCACCCACGCCGACACCCTGCGCGTGGTCGATGATCACGCCACCTTCAGCAACCGCGTATCGCAGCATCTGTCGGTTCCCAACGGCATGGACCCGCCCGAACACAGCGCCTTCCGCCCGGTCATCGAACGCTATTTCGACGAAACCTCGATGGCAGCATTCAAGCCGGTATGCCGGCGCGTCGCCGACACGCTGGCAGCCGCCCTGCCACGCACCGGCGAAGCCGAGATCATGAACGACTATGGCCACCCCTTTGCGCTCGACATCCAGTGTGCCTTCATGGGCTGGCCCGACTGGATGCGCGCTGCGCTCGAAGACTGGATGCGCAACAACCAGCGGGCGACGCTCTCGGGCGATCGCGACGCCATGCGCGCCGTCGCCGAACGCTTTGAAGAGACACTGCGCCGGCTTCTCGACGAAAGACGCGCCGCGGGCAACGATGCACCGGATGACGCGACCACGCACCTGCTGCACGAAAGCATCGACGGACGGGCGCTGAGCGATCAGGAGATCATCAGCATCGTGCGCAACTGGACTGCTGGCGAACTGGGCACCATTGCCGCATCGATCGGCATCGTCGCACGCCGGCTTGCCATCGAGCCCGAACTCCAGGCGATGCTGCGCGCCGACCGTTCCTTGCTCTCGCCGGCCATCGACGAGATATTGCGCATCGACCCGCCACTGATCACCAACCGCCGCGTCACCACCTGCCCGGTGCGACTGGGCGGGCGCGACATCGGCGCCGGCGAGCGCATCTCCGTGCTGTGGGCATCTGCCAACCGCGATGAGGCGGTATTCGGCGACCCGGATGTCTTCCGCCTCGATCGCGACCCCGCCGACAACCTGCTGTACGGTGCAGGCATCCACGTTTGCCCGGGCGCCCCGCTGGCACGCATGGAGCTGTGCGAGGCCATCGGCGCCTTGCTCGAGCACTGCCCGCAGCTGGCCCTGATACATGACCGCCCGCCCCGGCGCGCCCACTATCCGGCGGGCGGCTGGGCCGAGGTAGCGCTACGTCTGGGCTGACGCCGCAGCATCGCCCGCATATCCACCACGGGCGATGCGTCTCAACTCCGGCAGGCACGAACCGCAGGAGGTGCCGCATTTCAGTTCGGTCTGCAGGCGCTCCAGATTTGCGCCGCCCGCGACGGCCTGGTTGATCGCGCTCTCGGACACGCCGAAGCAGTTGCACACCGTGCGACCCCCGCTGGCGGTGCCCTGCGGCGGGATGGCGACCGGCGCAAACAGCCACGGCCGCAGGGGGCCGATATCAAGGCTGCCGACCATGACATCGACCAGCCAGTCGAAGGCCGCCGTCTCACCAGCCAGCCGCAGGGCCAGCAGACGTTCGCCTTCGATGCGTGCGCGCTTGTCGATGCCGCGCTTGTGATCCGACAGGCGCACCACCGGGTCGGCCTCGGCACAGCCGAGGGCGCGGTCGAGCGGCGCCAGCAGCGCCTCCGGCAGCGCCCAGCCGTTAGCTACCCGTAGCACCACCACCGGGCGCTCGCGCCCGGCCAGCGTCAGAGCGGCGTAGCCGAACTGCGCCAGATGCGGGCGCACCGCCCCCATCCACGCCACCGCTTCGGCCTGGTCGCGCGCCACGGCCGCCCAGGCCGCGCGCCATTCGAGCCTGGCCGGAAGAATGCCGACCGCGGCCTGCTTGAGCGCCGGCTGGCCGGACACCGGGTCCACCGCCGGCGAGGTCAGCACATTGGGGCCGGCCTGGGCCAGCGTGGCCGCACCCCAGTGCATCGGAATCCAGGCCTGTCCGGGCGCCACGCCCTCATCGGCGTCCAGCGGCAGCACGATCTCGCCGCGCTCGCCGGTGATGCGCACCAGTTCGCCGGCGGTGAGGTTGCGGCGCACCAGATCGACCGGGTTCACGGCAATCGCGGCGCGCGGCGTGTGGCCCCACAGCTGCGGCACCTTGCCGCTGCGGCTCATGCCGTGCCACTGGTCGCGCAGGCGGCCGGTAGTGAGCATGAAGGGACGACGCGCGCTGGCCGCCTCGGGTGTGGGCGAATGCTTGACCGGGAAGCCGATGGGCGCGAAGCGCGCACGGCCGTCCGGCGTGGGGAATACGCCATCCTCGAACAGCCGTGCGGTGCCGGTCGTCGAGCCGGGGACAAAGGGCCATTGCTGCGGCCCCTGCTCTTCGAGTAGCGCGTGGCTCAGGCCGCTCATGTCGCAATCGCGTCCGGCGGTGAGCGAAACGTGCTCGGCAAAAATCTCGGCTTCCGAAGCGAAGCTGAACAGCGCTGCGGGCTTGTCCAGACGTTTGGCCAGACGGCGCGCGAAATCGGCGGTGATGGCCCAGTCCGGGCGCGCTTCGGCCGGCGGCGCTATGGCCCGACGCACGCGCGTGACGCGGCGCTCGGAATTGGTGACGGTGCCGGATTTCTCGCCCCAGCCGGCGGCCGGCAGCAGCAGGTCGGCGAACTCGCAGGTCTCGGTGTCGGCATAGGTTTCCTGCAGCACGACGAACTCGGCCTTCTCCAGCGCTGCGCGCACGCGAGTGAGGTCGGGCAGCGACTGCGCCGGGTTGGTGCAGGCGATGTACACCGCCTTGACCTTGCCCTCGTGAATCGCGTCGAACAGACCGACGGCCGCCAGCCCGGGAGTCTCGGGCAGCGACTCGACGCCCCACAGACGGGCGACCTCGGCCCGGTCTTCGGGGCTCTTCGGGTCACGGTGGGCCGGCAGGATGGAGGCCAACGCACCGACCTCGCGCCCGCCCATGGCGTTGGGCTGGCCGGT
>JBFHJY010000035.1:0-11969 GCA_041595655.1 Azoarcus sp. | reverse complement strand
GCTCGATGCCGCGCACTGTCCGCCTGGCGCCATCCACGGTGATTTCTTCGCCCATCCCGACAGCGAGCGCTTCGACACCATCATCGGCAACCCGCCGTATGTGCGCTTCCGCGACATTCCGGCGGACACCCGCGCGCGGCTGGCCGACGAGGGGCTGGATGCGCGCGCCAACCTGTTCCTGTACTTCATCTCCAAGTGCCTGCGCCATCTGGCGCCGGGTGGCGAGCTGATCTTCATCACGCCGCGCGACTTCCTCAAATCCACCTCGGCGGTGGAGCTGAACAGGCGCCTGTTTGCCGCCGGAACGATCACCGACGCCATCGAACTGGGGGATGCGCGGGTGTTCGACGGCGCGGTGCCGAACTGCCTGATCTGGCGCTTCGAGAAGGATTGCTTCGATCGCCGCGTGCGCTTCGCCGACGTCGGTTCGCGCGCCGGGCCGGGTGACCTGGCCGCGCCACGCTGGCAGACGCGCCATCTGGTCGAATGTGCCGGTCACCTGATGTTTGCGCGCGAGGAATACCCGCTGCGCCTGTCCGACATTGCCGTCGTCAAGGTCGGCGCGGTGTCCGGGCTGGACGCGGTGTATTCCGACCCCGAGCGCGGCAACCGCGATTTCGTCTGTTCGGAGACCGCGCGTACCGGCCGCACGCGGCGCATGATCTGGTGCGAGCCGGGTGAGCCGCCGCCGGCCGCCCTGCTGCCGCAGCGCGCGCGCCTGCTGGCGCGACGCATCCGCCGCTTCGACGAATCGAACTGGTGGCACTGGGGGCGTGGCTATCATCGTTCCGGGCAGCCGCGCGTGTATGTGAACACGCGCACGCGCGGCGCCAATCCGTTCTTCCTGCACCCCTGCATGGCCTATGATGGGTCGGTACTGGCGCTGTTTCCGCATGCGCCGGATGCGGATGTGGTGGCGCTGGCCGCTGCGCTGAACGAGGTCGACTGGGCGGCGCTCGGTTTCGTGTGCGACGGTCGCTATCTGTTCACCCAGCGCAGCCTGCAGAACGCACCCCTGCCCGCGAGCTTCGGGGCCTTCCGGCCCCGGGCGGGGTGAGCGGGGGCTGATGTACAATCCTTTGCACCCCCGGCGTGCCCGACGGACACGTCAGCGACCCCCATAGCAGAGAGTCCCTCATGGTTCCTCACCTCACCACCGCGCTGACCGGCCCGCTGCTGGAGCTGGAGTCCCGCTTTCTCGATCACGCTACCGAGATCGAACAATGGATGCGCGTCCAGTGGCGGGATCATGCGCCGCCGTTCTACGCCTCGACCGACCTGCGCAATTCCGGCTTCAAGCTCGCGCCGGTTGATCTGAACCTGTTTCCGGGTGGCTTCAACAACCTCAACGAGGCCTTCCTGCCGCTGTGCGTGCAGGCCACGCAGTCGGCCGTCGAGCGCATCTGCTGCGACGCCAAGAACCTGCTGCTGATCCCCGAGAACCACACGCGCAACCAGTTCTACCTGCAGAACGTCGCGCAGCTGGTGTCCATCCTCGGGTTGGCGGGGCTGGGCGTGCGCCTCGGTACGCTGCTGCCCGAGATCACCGAGCCGACCGTGATCGAACTGACCAACGGCGCGAAGCTCACGCTCGAGCCGCTGGAACGGCACGGTGGGCGCATCGGTGTGGCGGGCTTCGACCCGTGCGCCGTGCTGCTCAACAACGACCTTTCGGCCGGTGTGCCGGACATCCTCAAGGGCATCGACGAGCAGTGGCTGATCCCGCCGCTGCATGCCGGCTGGCATGCGCGTCGCAAGTCGGTGCATGCGGCGGCCTACGACCGTGTGGCGCGCGAGTTCGCCGACGTCATCGGCATCGACCCGTGGCGCATCAATCCCGAATTCCGCACCTGCGGCCAGATCAACTTCCAGGAACGCACCGGCGAGGAGTGCCTGGCCACGCAGGTCGACGAGCTGCTCACGCGCATCCGCGCCAAGTACAAGGAATACGGCGTGGACGAGACGCCCTTCGTGGTCGTCAAGGCCGACGCGGGCACCTATGGCATGGGCGTGATGACGGTCAAGGACGCCTCCGAGGTGGTCGGCCTGAATCGCCGCCAGCGCAACAAGATGTCGGTCATCAAGGAAGGCATGCAGGTGCAGGAGGTGATCATCCAGGAAGGCGTGCACACCTTCGAGACGCTCGACGGCGCGGTCGCCGAGCCGGTGGTGTACATGATGGATCACTATGTCGTGGGTGGTTTCTACCGGGTGCACACCGAGCGCGGCCGCGACGAGAACCTCAACGCGCCGGGCATGCATTTCAAGCCGCTGGCCTTCGACACCAGCTGCACGATGCCGGATGCCGAGCAGGCGCCGGACGCTCCGCCCAACCGCTTCTACGCCTATGGCGTGGTCGCCCGTCTGGCCCTGCTGGCGGCCTCGGTCGAGATCGAGGAAACCGAGCCGGCCGACGCAGCCGAGGTCGCCTGACATGGCGCTCAAGATCGCCTTCATCCTCGATCCGCTGGAAGGGCTCAAGCCTTACAAGGATTCGAGCATCGCCATGATGCGCGAGGCCGCGCGGCGCGGCCACGCGGTGTATGCCATCCGGCGGGAAGCGCTGATGTGGTGCGACGGCGTCGTGGTGGCCCGCGCCGTGGCGCTGCAGGTCAGCGATGACGACGCGCACTGGTACGCACCCGCTGCCGAGGGCATGCAGCCGCTGACGGACTTCGATGCCGTGATCATGCGGCAGGACCCGCCCTTCGACTTCGAGTACGTCACCGCCACCTGGCTGCTCGAACGCGCCCAGGCCGCCGGCGCACGCATCTTCAACGACCCGCGTGCGATCCGCGACCACTCCGAGAAGCTCGCCATCACCGAATTTCCGCAGTTCGTCGCCACCACGCTGGTGGCGCGCGACCCGCGCGACGTGCAGGCCTTCATCGACGAACTCGGCGACGTGGTGCTCAAGCCGCTCGACGGCATGGGTGGCAGCCAGATCTTCCGCGTGCGCGCCGACGACCCCAACCGCAACGTGATCCTCGAGACGCTTACGCACGAAGGCGCACGCACCATCATGGCGCAGCGTTACCTGCCGCAGATTGCGGATGGCGACAAGCGGGTGCTGATCATCGGCGGCGAGGTCGTGCCGTTCTCGCTGGCGCGCATCCCGAAGGCCGGCGAGACACGCGGCAACCTCGCCGCCGGCGGCCGTGGTGTGGCCATGCCGCTGACCGCACGCGAGCGCGAGATCGCCGAATATCTCGCGCCCATCCTGTGGCAGCGTGGTCTGCTGGTGGTCGGGCTGGACGTGATCGGCGGACATCTGACCGAGATCAACGTCACCAGTCCCACCTGTTTCGTCGAGATCGCCGAGCAGGCCGGCTTCTCGGTGGCCGGCCTGTTCATGGACCGCCTCGAACAGGTTTGCGCATGAATCCTCCAGCACGGTTCGATCTGCGGGCTGCGGCCCGCAAGGCAGCGCTGTGCCTGCTGCTGGCCGCCGTGCTGACCGCATGCAGCCGTCCCGAACTGCATCAGCAGGAAGCCTACGTTTTCGGTACCCGCGTCGACCTCTCGGTATATGGCGATTCGCGCGAACAGGCGAGCGAGGCCATGGCCGCCGTGCTGCGCGAATTCGATCGCCTGCACCACATGCTGCACGCGTGGAAGCCGTCGGAAATCACACGACTCAACGAGGGTCTGGCGCGTGGCGAGACGGTCGAGGTTTCGGAAGAACTCGCAGAATTGCTGCGTGACGCACAAAAGATCGCGGCGGCGGGCGACGAGCTGTTCGACCCGGCGCTGGGCCGGCTGATCGCGTTGTGGGGTTTTCATGATGACGAGTTCGAACCGGTCATGCCCGACGCCGACGAACTGGCGAAGATCCTCGAAGCCCGCCCACGCATGGCCGATCTGACGATCGAGGGCAATCTCGTGTCGTCCTCCAATGCCATGGTGCAGATCGATCTCGGTGGCTACGCCAAGGGCTACGCGCTTGACCGCGCGGCGGCCATCCTGCGCGGCATGGGCGTGAAGAATGCGCTGGTGAACATCGGTGGCAACGTCATGGCGCTCGGCTCCAAGGGCAAGACGCCGTGGCGGCTGGGCATCCAGCATCCGCGCGAACCGCGTCCGCTGGCGGTGTTGCCGCTGTACGACGGCGAAGCGATCGGCACCTCGGGGGACTACCAGCGTTTCTTCGAGATCGACGGCAAGCGCTATTCCCACCTGCTCGACCCGCGCACGGGCTACCCGGCCGAGGGCACGCAGTCGCTGTCGGTGCTGGCGTTGCCGGGTGAGCATGCCGGCACCTGGTCCGATGCCGCGAGCAAGGCGCCGTTCATCGCCGGCGACGACTGGCTGCGCTATACCCGTGCCTACGGCATCCAGCATGGCTTGCGCGTGGCCGACGATGGGCGCATCGAAGTCACGCGCGAACTGCGCGCCCGACTGCAGATCCCGTCCGGCGTCGGACCGATGACCGTCGTCGATTGAGGGTGTTCCGGCTTACTGTTGCGGCAGCGGTGTGAGGGGAGTGCCCTCTGTGGCTGCCGGTGCCGTCTGCAGGTCCTGCAGCGGGGTGACTTCCGTACCATTGCCGATCGAGGCTGCGGCTGCCGTCCCTTGACCGGCCGGTTCCTGCGGCAGGATGTCCGGATTCGGCTGCGGCACGCTGCGTCCCGGGCTCATGTCGATCGAGGATGGATGTTCGGCGGCGCGGCGCTGGCGTTCGGCCAGTTCCATGCGCTTGCCGCCAATCTCCAGTTCCCGCGCGGCCTCGAGCTCGGTGTTACGCGTGCGGCGGGCCTTGTTCAGGCAGTGGTTGACGAAGAACCGGTCGTAGCACTCGATCTGCGCCCTGAGATAGCGTTCCTCGATCATTTCGCGCATGCGCTCGCCCTCTTCCATCATCGCGCGCGCGCGGTCGATGACTTCGTCCCCTTCGGCCGCATCGGCATGAGCGGGCAGGGACAGCAGGGCGGCAAGGAGCAGGAGTCTGGGCAGCATGAATGCGGTAATGCTCGGGATCAGGTGCGCAGCAGGCGAACACGACGGCGTGGCCGTCGTCCGAGGCCGATAGAATACCGCCTTTACATGCATATGAACGCGGCCAGGTGATCCAGTTTCGCAAGTTAAGTCTCGCGCGCGGCGCGAGAATCCTCTTTTCCGATGCTTCGTTGCAGATCCATCCGGGCTGGCGCGTCGGCCTGACCGGCGCCAACGGCAGCGGCAAATCCAGCCTGTTCGCACTGCTGCGCGGCGAACTGCATCAGGACCAGGGTGATCTCGAGATCCCGCCAGCCTGGGTGGTCGCTCACGTCGCGCAGGAGACCCCCGCGCTGGCGCGCTCGGCGCTCGATTATGCCCTCGACGGAGATGCCGAGCTGCGCGCCGTCGAGGCCGCGCTGGCCGAAGCGGAAGCCGCCCACGACGGGACGCGCATCGGCGAACTGCATGCGCGGCTCGGCGAGATCGACGGTTATGCCGCCCCGGCCCGCGCTGCTGCGCTGCTCGATGGCCTGGGCTTCACGCAGGGCGATCTGACGCGGCCGGTGTCGGATTTCTCCGGCGGCTGGCGGATGCGGCTGAACCTGGCGCAGGCGCTGATGTGCCGGTCCGACCTGCTGCTGCTCGACGAGCCGACCAACCACCTCGATCTCGATGCCGTGATCTGGCTGGAGCAGTGGCTCGCGGCCTATCGCGGCACGCTGGTGCTGATCTCGCACGACCGCGACTTTCTGGATGCCTGCGTCAGCCATGTGCTGCACATCGAGCAGCAGCGCGTCACGCTTTACACTGGCGGCTATTCCGATTTCGAACGCCAGCGCGCCGAGCGCCTGGCGCAGCAGCAGTCCATGTTCGAGCGCCAGCAGCGCGAGATCGCACACATGGAAGACTACGTGCGGCGCTTCCGCGCCAAGGCCACCAAGGCACGCCAGGCGCAGAGCCGCATCAAGGCGCTGGAGCGCATGGAGCGCATCGCCGCGGCACACGTCGATTCGCCCTTCAGCTTCTCTTTCCGCGATGCGCCGCCCGCCCCCGATCCGCTGCTGCAGATCGAGGATGGTGCGACCGGTTATGCCGGCAAGACGGTGCTGTCCGGTCTCAAGCTGCAGCTGCGCCCCGGCGAGCGCGTCGGCCTGCTCGGGCGCAACGGTGCGGGCAAGTCGACGCTGATCAAGCTGCTCGCCGGTCAGATCGAGCTCACCGCCGGCACCCGCAGCGAGGGCAAGGGACTGGCCACCGGCTACTTCGCCCAGCACCAGCTCGAGACCCTGCGGGCGGACGAGTCGCCGCTGCAGCACATGCTGCGGCTGGACCCGGCGGTGCGCGAACAGGAATTGCGTGACTATCTCGGCGGTTTCGATTTCCGCGGCGATGGCGAGGGGGGCACCTCGACGCCGGCCACCGCCCCTTGCGGAGCCTTTTCCGGGGGCGAGAAGACGCGGCTGGCGCTCGCCATCCTGATCTGGAGCCGGCCCAACCTGCTGTTGCTGGATGAGCCAACCAACCACCTCGACCTCGAGATGCGCCACGCCCTGACGCTGGCGCTGCAGGATTTCGACGGGGCGATGGTGCTGGTGTCGCACGACCGCGCCCTGCTGCGCGCCACCTGCGACCGCTTCGTGCTGGTCGATGGCGGCGTGGCGCAGGAGTTCGACGGTGATCTGGATGACTACCGCGACTGGCTGGCGGCGCGACGTGCCGAGGTGGCCGCGGCGGAAAAATGCCCGGACCAGAGCGCCGACAAGGCCGCCCGCAAGGCCGATCGCGCACAGGCTGCGGCCGAGCGGCAGGCGCGTCTGGCCGAGCGTCGCCCGCTGGTGAAGGAGCGCGATCAGCTCGACCGCAGGCTCGAAGGCTGGAACCGCGAGAAGGCGCAGCTCGATGCACGGCTGGCAGACCCGGCGCTTTATGCGGGTGCCGACCCCGCCCTGCTGCAGGACCTGCACCGGCGGCAGTCCGAGCTCGCCACGCTGATCGAGGAAGCCGAACTGCGCTGGCTTGAAATCGAGGAGCGGCTGGAAGTGCTGCCAGCCGACTGACGGAGAACCCATGCGCGCGTGGTTCGTCCTGCTGCTGGCCCCGCTTGCCCTGATCACCCCGGCGTCGGCGGAGGTGCTGCCGGAGAACGCGCTGGCAGGCAATGCCTCGGCCTATCTCGCGCAGCATGCGGACGACCCGGTGCGCTGGCAGCGATGGACGCCAGAAACCCTGGCGCTGGCGCGCCGCCTCGGCCGTCCGTTGTTTGTTTCCAGCGGCTATTTTTCGTGCCACTGGTGCCATGTCATGCAGCGCGAAAGCTTTCGCGACGCCGCCATCGCCACGCTGCTCAACACGCATTTCGTGCCGGTCAAGATCGACCGCGAGATCGACACCGCGCTGGATGACGCGCTGATCGATTTCGTGCGTGCATCGGGCGGCGTGGCCGGCTGGCCGCTCAATGTGATCCTCACCCCCGCAGCCGAGCCCTGGTACGGCTTCGTCTATCTGCCACTGCAGGCGCTGCGCGACACGCTCACCGGTCATGCCGCGCGTACGCCACCCGAGCCGGCCGTCGTCACCGAAGCGGCCACGCCGGCAGGCCCGCCACGCGACGACGCAGCCGTACATGCTGCGGTGCGTGCTGCGCTGGCTCGTGAGGCGGACGACTTCGAGGGAGGCTTCGGCACGCAAGCGCGCTTTCCGCTCGCGCCCCGGCTGGTCGCGCTGCTCGCCGTCCCGGGCGATGACGCCGAGGTGCGCGGCTTCGTGGAGACGACCCTCGAGGCCATCGTCTCCCGCGGTCTGCGTGATCACGTCGGTGGCGGTTTCTTCCGCTATACCGTCGATCCGGGCTGGGAAGAGCCGCATTTCGAGAAGATGCTGGCCGACAACGCACAGCTGGCCGCGTTGCTGCTGGAAGCGGTCGAGGCCCTCGAACGCCCCGAGTGGGGCGCGGTCGCGCGGCAGACGCTGGACTTCCTGCTGCGCGACATGCGCCGCGACGACGGCCTGTTCGCCTCCTCGCTGTCGGCCATCGATGGCAGTGGCACCGAGGGCGGTTACTACCTGTGGACGCCGGCCCAGCTCGGGCGCGCGCTTGCGCCGGACGAGCTGCGCGCCGCCACGCGCCTGTATGCGCTGGGACGCCCGCCACGCTTCGACGTCGGTCATCTGCCACGTCCGGCCGACGGCGTGGTGCTCGATGACGCGCTGGTCGAGCGTGTGCGCACACGCCTGTTCGAAGCACGTGCGCTGCGCACGCTGCCGCGTGACGACAAGGCCGTGATGGCGTGGAACGGTCTCGTGCTGAGCGCGTTCGCGCGGGCGGCGCCGCTCGATGAGCGCTACCGCGAAGCCGGCGCCCGGCTGGCCGAGCGCCTCGCCGTCGTCGTCGAGGGCGGTGCGCTGCCGCGTGCGTTGGCCGCTGACGGGGCGGCGCTGGGCGCGGGTCTGCTGGAAGACCATGCGCTGCTCGCAGCCGGCTTCGCGCACTGGGAGGACGCCAGCGGGCACGGGCGTTTCGGGCGGCTGGCGCGCACGTTGGCCGAGTCGGCCTGGCGGGATTTCCAATCCGACGGGCGCTGGCGCGCCGGCACACGGACCCTGCTGCGCGACGTGGCTGCGCGACCGCTGTTCGAAGCCGCCCACCAGCCTTCGCCGACGGCGGCGCTGGCGTCACTGGCGCGCCGCTTCGCGCGTGAGGACAAGGACTGGGCGGCGCGCGCGCAGCAGATCGAGGACGCGGCCCGTGCGCGCATCGATACCGCACCGCTGGATCTGCTCGGCCACCTGCGTTGAACGCGGTGATTGTGTTGCGAACCCGGATGACGAAGAATCGGCTCATCGGAGCAAGCCAGGAGGGAGCGCCATGACCTCGCGCTGGGAATGGATCTGGATGCAGTTCTCGCGCCGCCTGTGGGTGCGTGCTGCGCTCATATCGCTGCTGGCGGTGCTTGCCGTGGCGGCGGCGGGGGTGCTGCGTGATCACATTCCCGCCGATTTCTCGGCGCGTATCGGTGCCGGTTCGGTCGACGGCATCCTCTCCATCCTCGCCAGCAGCATGCTGGCGGTGACCACCTTCTCCCTCAGCACCATGGTTGCGGCCTACGGCGCCGCGACCAGCCAGGTCACGCCGCGCGCCACCCGCCTGCTGCGCGAGGACACCACCACGCAGAACGTGCTGGCGACCTTCATCGGCGCCTTCCTGTTTGCGCTGCTCGGCATCGTCGCGCTGGCCACCGGCCTGTACGGCGAGCAGGGCCGTGTGATGCTGTTCGTGGTCACGCTGGGTGTGATCGTGCTGATCGTCGTCACCCTGCTGCGCTGGATCGAGCATCTCTCCATGTTCGGGCGGGTGGACGACACCACGCGCCGGGTCGAGGAGGCGGCCGATCAGGCGCTCGCGAACTGGATCGAGGCGCCGTGCCTGGGCGGGCGCCTGCTCGAGCATGACGAAGAGGTGCCCGAGCACGCCAACCCCCTGTTCGACACACGCATCGGCTACGTGCAGCACATCGACGTCGGGGTGCTGCAGGCCTGGGCCGAAGAACATGACGCCGAGGTGTTCGTGCGGGCACTGCCGGGCAGCTACGTCGAACCGACCCGTCCGGTGGCATGGGTCGCCGGAGCGGATGTGCCCGACAGCCTGGCGGAGGAAGCCTTTGTCGTCGGCTCTGCGCGTTCCTTCTATCAGGATCCGCGCTTCGGTCTGGAGGTGCTGGCCGAGATCGCCTCACGCGCCCTGTCGCCGGCGGTGAACGATCCGGCCACGGCCATCGACGTGATCGGTCGCGCGGTGCGCTTGCTGTCCCGCTGCGCAGGCGTCGACGGACGTCCGGGCGGGGAGGTGGCATGTCCGCGCGTGCATGTGCCGACCCTGGATGTAGGCGACTTCTTCAATGACGTGTTCGGCCCGCTCGCGCGGGATGGTGCCACGCTGGTCGAGGTGCACATGCGTCTGCAGAAGGCGCTGGCGATGCTGGCGCGCATGGGCGACAACCTGCTCGCGCCTGCCCGTCGTCACGCCGGACTGGCGCTCGCCCGTGCCGAGGTCGCGCTGGCGATCGACGCGGACAAGGCGGTGCTGCGCGAACTGGCCGCGGCTGTCGGCCGCGAGGGCGGGGAGGCGGGTTTGCGCGGCAGCGAACGCAGCTGAAGACGGTGGGCGCGGTGCTACAATCGCGCGCTGTTTTTGCCCACCATCGAAAGGTTTTGCCGTGAAAATCGTCTGTCTCGACCTCGAAGGCGTGCTCGTTCCCGAAATCTGGATCGAATTCGCCGAGCGCACCGGCATCCCCGCGTTGCGCCGCACCACGCGCGACGAGCCGGACTACGATACGTTGATGAAGTACCGTCTCGACATCCTCGCCCAACACCAGCTGGGCCTGCCGCAGATCCAGGAAGTGATCGCCTCGATGGGGCCGATGGACGGTGCGCGCGCCTTTCTCGACGCACTGCGGGAGGACTACCAGGTGGTGATCCTGTCCGATACCTTCTACGAGTTCGCCCACCCGCTGATGCGCCAGCTCGGCTGGCCGACGTTGTTCTGTCACAGTCTTGAAGCCGACGATTCCGGCCGTCTGGTGAACTATCACCTGCGCATGCCCGACCAGAAGCGCGAGGCCGTGCGGCGCTTCAAGGAGCTCAACTTCACGGTGGTTGCGGCCGGCGACTCCTACAACGACACGGCGATGCTGGGTGAGGCTCACGGTGGCATCCTGTTCCACCCGCCGGAAAACGTCATCCGCGAGTTTCCGCAGTATCCGGTCACCAATGACTACGCTGCGCTGCGCACCGAGATCGACCGCGCCTTCGCCCGCGTCATCTGAGAACGGCTGCAGAAGGTTGATCGAACGGCGGGCGATGCCCGCCGTTTTCATTTGCGGGACACGTAAAAAAAGCGGGCACCCGGAGGTGCCCGTGAGGAGAGCCGGCAGGGAAGAGGAGGAGACCTTGCCGGTGGCGCTGTGAGCGGTGAATCAGAAGCTCTTGCTGACCGACAGGATGACGCGGTCGTCGGCGATGCTGCTGTCCTTGATGTCGGAATCGACGTAGTGCAGGCCGAAGTCGAAGCCGCCGTACGCCTTGGTCAGGCCGAGCTTCCAGTCCTCGTAGTTGTCGCCGTTCTTGATGCTCGAATAGCCGTAGTGGGCATCCAGCGTCAGGCCGTCCATGATCTCGTAGGCGGCGGACAGGTCGTAGTACTTGGAGTTCTTCGAGTCGTCGAGGCCGAACAGGTTGGTGAAGGAGTGCGAGTACTTGAAGGACAGCCACTCGTACGACAGTCCGACGTAACCCTCCAGCGTGTGCGGCTTCTTGTTGCCGTCGGCCTTGTACTGGCCGCCGTAACTGCCCGGGTAGTAGTACTGCAGCAGACCGAGGTCGAGTCCGATGGGGCCGAGTTCGGTGGCGTAGCCGGCGTAGAGGTTGGTCTCCATGCTGTTCTTGCTGGCGCCGAGATCGTTCAGCCAGGATACGTTCGAGGCCCAGAAGCCGGCATAGAAGCCGCTGTCGTGCGCGTAGTCCAGACCCCCCTGCAGCGCCGGGCGCTGGTCGGTCTGGCTGATGCCGCGGAAGGCATAGTCGGACACGATGCTGAGGTTGGCGGAGATCGGCAGTTCGCCTTCGGCCATGGCGAGCTTGGCGCCGAGCAGGGGAGAGGCGGCGAGAACGGCGGCGGCGATGATGCGTTTGTGCATGGTGTTTCTCCTGTGAAATATTGGGTGTTCGTGCAGTAGTGCAAAAGCAGTTTGCGTGCCAGCTTCTGGGGCTGAGTAAAAGCTCAACAAAAACAATGAAATGAAGAGGATTTCCGGCGCTTGCTGGCAGACTTCGGGTATTCCGTTTGCAGTTCCGGTGCCCTGTGCAGCGCCCCCGCACCTATTCGGTGCATGCGTCGGCCAAACGGGGCTGGGACAAGAAAAGAGGCGCCCGCAGGCGCCTCTCCGGCTGTCGCGCAACGCGACTTACTTGTTGACGAACTCCGGGTAGGCTTCCTGACCGCACTCGACCAGGTCCACCCCTTCGTACTCTTC
>JBFHJY010000034.1:0-11982 GCA_041595655.1 Azoarcus sp. | reverse complement strand
CGAGACGCACCGTAGATGTCGAGGCGTTCTGCTCGTGGTCGGCGTGCAGCGTGAAGATCACGTCCAGCGCGTGCGCAACCACCGGGTTCGGCTTGTACTCCTCGCAGGGCGTCGCGAACATCATGTGCATGAAGTTCTCGGAGTAGCTCAGGTCGTTGCGCGGGAACATGAACTGCTGGCCCATGTTGTACTTGTAGGCCATGGCGACGATGGTCGGCAGCTTGGCGATGAGGCGGTTGGCCGACATCGTGCGATGCTCCTCGTCGGAAAAGTCCATCGCCTCGTGATAGAAGGCCGACAGCGCGCCGACGATGCCGACCATGATGGCCATCGGGTGCGCGTCACGGCGGAAGCCGTTGTAGAAGCGCATGAGCTGATCGTGCAGCATCGAGTGGTTCTTGATCGAACGCTCGAATTCCACCTTCTGAGTGGCGTTGGGCAGTTCGCCCTTGCGCAGCAGATAGGCCACCTCGAGGAAGCTGCACTTCTCGGCCAACTGCTCGATCGGATAGCCGCGGTAGAGCAACTCACCCTTGTCGCCATCGATGTACGTGATCGCCGACTTGCAGCTGGCGGTGGACAGGAAGCCGGAGTCGTAGGTGAACATGCCGGTCTTGCCGCCCAGCGTGCGGATGTCGATGACATCGTTGCCGTGCGTCCCCTTGAGAATCGGGAATTCGTGGGTGTTCCCGTCCACGGTCAGGGTTGCGATGCGTTCGTTGCTCATTGTCTTTCCTCAGCTTGCTTGAATCGTTGTTGTAGTGTGGCGAACGTCGAAAGGCGCCCTCAGCACTGCCGCAGCAGCGCGATGATCTCCCTCCAGCGCGGTTCGGAGCATTCCACGCTGCCATTGACCATGGCCCACAGCTCATGGTCTTCGCAGCGCAGCAAATCCTCCAGATTGGCCAGTTGTGCGGTGTCGAAAACCTCCAAGTGTCGCTCAACAAAGCGCTCAAGAACAAGGTCGAGCTCCAGCAGCGCCCGCCGGCAATGCCAGCGGATGCGTCCCTTGCGGGCGTGGAGCGCGTCCTCGCGCGCGGCGGCGACGCCGGTGTTCATACGGTGCGCTGCACCATCAAGTCCTTGATCTTGCCGATCGCGCGCATCGGATTCAGCCCCTTGGGACAGACATCGACGCAGTTCATGATCGAGTGGCAGCGGAACAGGCGGTACGGGTCTTCGAGGTTGTCGAGACGCTCGCTGGTGGCCTGGTCGCGCGTATCGGCGAGGAAGCGGTAGGCGTTGAGCAGACCGGCCGGGCCGACGTATTTGTCGGGGTTCCACCAGAACGACGGGCAGGCCGTGGAGCAGCAGGCGCACAGGATGCATTCGTACAGCCCGTTGAGCTCGTCGCGCTCCTCCGGCGACTGCAGCCGCTCGCGCTCGGGCGCCGGATCGTTGTTGATGAGATACGGCTTGATCGAGTGGTACTGCTTGAAGAACTGCGTCATGTCCACGATCAGATCGCGGATCACCGGCAGGCCAGGCAACGGGCGGAGCACCACCGGCTGCTTGAGGTCGGCGATGTCGGTCATGCAGGCCAGCCCGTTCTTGCCGTTGATGTTCATGGCGTCCGAGCCGCACACGCCCTCGCGGCAGGAGCGGCGGAAGGACAGGGAATCGTCCTGCGCGCGCAGACGCATCAGCGCGTCGAGCAGCTTCTTGTCGGATGGTTCCAGCGTCACCGTGATGTCCTGCATCCACGGCTTTTCGTCACGGTCCGGGTCGTAGCGGTAGATCTTGAACTGGAGTTCGCGGGCACTCATGTCGTTCTCCGGCACTCAGTAGATGCGCTTGGCGAGCGCAATCGGCTTGGTGTCCTCGCTCAGCGGATTGAGGTTCACCGGTTTGTATTCGAGGCGGTCACCTTCGCTGAACCACAGCGTGTGCTTGAGCCATTCGTGATCATTGCGCCCGTTCGGGTATTCCGGCGTATCCGGCGCGTCGTCGCGAACATGGGCGCCGCGCGACTCCTTGCGCGCCTCGGCCGAGACGATGGTCGAACGCGCAACCTCGATCAGGTTGTCGAGCTCCAGCGCTTCCATGCGCGCCGTGTTCCACACCTTGGATTTGTCCTTGATCTCCGTCGAACGCACGCGCTCGGCGATCTCGCCGATCTTCGTCACGCCTTCGGCCAGCAGGTCGGCAAAACGGAACACGCCGGCATGCTTCTGCATGACGCGACGCATGTCCTGCCCCACCTCGAACACGCTCTCGCCGTCTTTCTGATTGTCCAGACGGGTGAGGCGGGACATCGAGAATTCGGCTGCATCGACCGGCAGCGGACGCAGCGGCAGGTTGCCGGCCTCGATATCCTCGACCACGGTCTCGCCGGCCGATTTGCCGAACACCAGCAGGTCCAGCAGCGAGTTCGTGCCAAGCCGGTTGGCGCCATGCACCGAGGCACAGGCGCACTCGCCGGCGGCATAGAAGCCGACCACCGGCGCGGACGGGTCGTCATTGCGCGGCGTAACGACCTGCCCCTTGTAGTTGGTCGGGATGCCGCCCATCTGGTAATGACAGGTCGGCACCACCGGGATCGGCTCGCGGATCGGGTCGACACCGGCAAAGCGGATCGCGATCTCGCGGATGCCGGGCAGCCGCTTCATGATGGTCTCGGGCGCCAGGTGCGTGATGTCGAGCAGCACGTGATCCTTGTCCGGCCCGCAACCGCGCCCTTCGTTGATCTCGGTGGTCATGGCGCGCGAGACGACGTCGCGTGAGGCGAGATCCTTGAGGTTGGGCGCATAGCGCTCCATGAAGCGCTCACCGCTGCTGTTGCGTAGGATGCCGCCTTCGCCACGCACGCCTTCGGTGATCAGCACCCCCGCACCGGCCACACCGGTCGGGTGGAACTGCCAGAACTCCATGTCCTCGAGCGGGATGCCGGCACGTGCCGCCATGCCGCAGCCATCGCCGGTGTTGATGAAGGCGTTGGTCGAGCTGTGATAGATGCGCCCCGCTCCGCCGGTGGCGAAGATCGTTGCGCGGCTGTGGAAGATGGCCACCTCGCCGGTTTCGAGCTCCAGCGCAGTCACGCCAAGCACGTTGCCGAAGGCGTCGCGGATCAGGTCCAGCGCCATCCACTCGACGAAGAAATGCGTGTTGGCACGCACGTTGCGCTGGTAGAGCGCATGCAGCATGGCATGGCCGGTGCGGTCGGCCGCCGCGCACGAGCGCGAGACCGGCGTCTGGCCGTAATTCTGCGAGTGGCCGCCGAACGGACGCTGGTAGATCTTGCCGTTGTCGAGACGGTCGAACGGCATGCCGTAGTGTTCGAGCTCGACCACGACCTCATTGGCGCGCCGGCACATGAACTCGATGGCATCCTGGTCACCCAGCCAGTCCGAACCCTTGACGGTGTCATACATGTGCCAGTGCCAGTTGTCCTCGGTCGAGTTGCCGAGCGATGCGGCCACCCCACCCTGGGCCGCAACGGTGTGCGAGCGCGTCGGGAAGACCTTGGTCAGCACCGCCGTTTTCAGGCCCGATTCGGCCATCTGCAGGGCCGCACGCAGCCCCGCACCGCCAGCACCGACGATGATCGCGTCGAAAGTGTGCTTCGCAATATTCACGCCGCCAGCCTCCAGAGAATCTGTGCCGCCCAGCCGGCGTAGCCGACGAGCAGGAACGCCACGATCAGGTGCAGCGTGAGCCGCAGCCCGGTGGGCTTGATGTAGTCCATGAAGATGTCCCGTACACCGATCCACGCGTGATAGAACAGCGACAGGAAGAACAGGAAGGTCGCGAAAGCCATGAAGCCGCCCGCAAACAGCGCCTGCCAGGAGGCGTGCGTGAAGTCCGGCAACATCAGTACGCGCACACCGAACAGCACGGTGTAGAGCGCCATGTACACCGCGGTGGCTCGCTGCGCGATCCAGTCCTTGATGCCGTAATGGGCGCCAACAACGATTCTCTTCACCATAGCGCCACCCCGATCACCACGGTCAGCGCGATGCTGACGATCATCACCCCCCACGAGCTGCGGCGCCCGGGCTCCAGGTCACTCCAGATATGCAGGTCCAGCAACAGGAAACGGATGCCGGCGCAGAAATGGTGCAGATAGGACCACAGCAGTCCGAACAGAACCAGCTTCACGAGCGGGTTGGAGACGACCGCCCGGTAGGCGTCGTAATCCGTCGCCGATCCGAGGCTTCGGTCGAATAGCCACAACAGCAGCGGCAGCATCAGGAACAGCCCGGCGCCGCTGACGCGGTGCAGGATCGACACGATGCCCGGCAGGGGCAGGCGTATCTGGTGCAGGGCCAGATGCTTGGGGCGCTTGCGCACCTTGACGTCCGACATATCGTCCAACCTCCCGAATCGCAGTCCGAAGGACCGCATGTAACAATGGCCGCAAGGCGGCCGAAGCTCAACTCAGTTCATTCAGATAATAGTGTTCGTCAGTCAGATACAGACCACGCCGCCACTCCACCGGCTTGTCGCCGTAAGTGTAGGTGACGCGCTCGACCGACAGCAGCGGTTTCCCTTCGACGACCTTGAGCGCATCCGCCGCGCCGCGATCGGCCGCAACCGCGCGGATGCTTTCGCGCGCCCGGATCATGCGCACGCCGAAACGGTTCTCGAACAGGCTGTACAGTGAACTCTTCCAGGATTGCAGCAATTCGAGGGTCAGCCCATGGAACTGCTCGCCGGGCAGATAGATCTCGTCGATCACCACCGGCTTGCCGGAGAATCGCAGCAGACGGCGCACGATGATGATGGGGTCGCCCTGCTTGAGACCGAGCATGCGCGCGGCCTCGACGCCGGCCTTGGCGCGCCAGCATTCCAGCGGCAGGCTCTCGGGCGTGTTGAGCGGCCCGTCGGCTGGCACCAGTCGCAGGAAGCGGAACAGTGCGCGCGGGTCCTGATGGGTCGCCACGAAAGTACCCTTGCCCTGCCGGCGCGTGAGCAGGTTTTCGGCGGCCAGCTCGTCAATCGCCTTGCGCACGGTTCCCTGCGACACACCAAAGCGTAGCGCGAGATCCTGCTCACTCGGGACGAGCTGTCCGGGCTGCCACTCGCCGGCCTCGAGGGCCTGGATCATCAGGTCCTTGATCTGGCGGTACAGCGGACTGAAAGTGGGCGATTCCTGAACCATCGGCGCATTCAATCACAAAAAATTTCTGACGTCTATTCATCATCTCTTGTCTTATATAAAACATAAGATATGTTTTTAAGTGTTTTGACTTCGACCGATTACGCCTCTAACATTCCCGCGCCCGTCCTCACATCCCCGAGCCATCGGAGCGCACGAAGCGGCGGAACCCCAGCGGACTATATAAACCTGTGTTTTGAGGGACATTCCCATGAGCAAATCCCCCGTTCGTGTCGCCGTCACCGGCGCCGCCGGCCAGATCGGCTACAGCCTGCTTTTCCGCATTGCCAGTGGCGAGATGCTCGGCAAGGATCAGCCCGTCATCCTGCAACTGCTCGATCTGCCGCAGGCCCAGAAGGCCGCGGCCGGGGTGATGATGGAACTTGAGGACTGCGCCTTCCCGCTACTCGCCGGCATGATCGCCTCCGACGATCCCAATGTCGCCTTCAAGGACGCCCAGATCGCACTGCTCGTCGGCGCCCGCCCGCGCGGCCCCGGCATGGAACGCAAGGACCTACTGGCCGAAAACGCCAAGATCTTCACCGTGCAGGGCGCGGCCATCGGCCAGCACGCCTCGCCGGACTGCAAGGTGCTGGTGGTCGGCAATCCTTGCAATACCAATGCCTATATCGCCATGAAGACCGCCGAGAAGTTCGGCCGCGTGCCAGCGAAGAACTTCACCGCCATGCTGCGTCTGGACCACAACCGCGCGCTGTCGCAACTGGCAAGCAAGAGCGGACGTGACGTCGCAAGCCTGAAGAAGCTCGTCGTGTGGGGCAACCATTCGCCGACGATGTACGCCGATTACCGTCTGGTCAACTCCAACGGCAACAAGGTCAAGGAGCTGATCAACGACGAGGCCTGGAACCGCGACACTTTCCTGCCGACCGTCGGCAAGCGCGGCGCCGCCATCATCGAGGCGCGCGGTCTGTCGTCGGCCGCCTCGGCTGCCAATGCCGCCATCGACCACATCCGTGACTGGTGGCTGGGCTCCAACGGCGAATGGGTCACCATGGGCGTGCCGTCCGATGGCAGCTACGGCGTACCCGAAGGCATCATCTTCGGCGTTCCCTGCATCACCAAGGACGGCGAGTACGAAGTGGTCAAGGGGCTGGAGTTCGACGAGTTCTCGCAGGAGCGCATCAAGCGCACGCTCGACGAGCTGCTCGAAGAGCGCGAAGGCGTCAAGGACCTGCTCGGCTGAGTTTTCGCCTGCCCCATGCAAACGCACGGTGCGCCGTGCGTTTTTTTATGCCCGGGAATCGTGGAGAATCCACCGCAGCAATGGAGACCCGAAACATGAATACGCGCCAACACCCTGCCGACGTGCTGTTCGACGCCGAGAAGCCCTTCCCCATCCTGCCCGCAGTCGACCACTATGCCGGCTCGGAAAAGCTCATGCGCAAGGCGCTGGCGCTGCAGGCCGATCTCGGCCCGGTGTTCGACGTGACCTTCGACTGCGAAGACGGCGCACATGCCGGCGCCGAAGCCGCGCACGCACGAATGGCCGCAGAGCTTGCGGCGAGCAGCGACAACCGCTTCGGCCGCGTCGGCGCGCGCATTCACGACATCACCCATGCCTTGTGGGCCCAGGATCTCGACATCCTGGTCAAGGGCGCTGGCCACAAACTGGCGTTCATCACCCTGCCCAAGGCACGCACGGCAGCCGACGTGCGCATCCAGATCGAGACACTTCGACGCATCGAGTCCGATCACGGCATCGAGCGCCCGATCCCGGTCCATGTGTTGATCGAAACGCATGGCGCGCTGCGCGAGATCTGGCAGATCGTCGCCATCGACGGCGTCGAATCGGTCGATTTCGGCATCATGGACTTCGTGTCCGCCCACCACGGCGCCCTGCCAGGTTCGGCCATGGTCAGCCCTGGCCAGTTCACGCACCCCATCGTGATGCGCGCCAAGTGCGAGATCGTTGCCGCCGCGCTGGCGCATGGTGTCGTACCGGCACACAACGTCACCACCGAGTTGCGCGATATCGAGCTGATCCGCAGCGATGCGCTGCGCGCACGCAACGAATTCGGTTTCCTGCGCATGTGGAGTATCCACCCCAACCAGATTCAGCCCATCGTCGATGCGATGCGTCCGGACTACTCGGAGGTGCAGGCTGCCGCCGAGATCCTGCTCGCCGCGCAGGACGCAGCCTGGGGCCCGATCCAGCACGCCGGCAAGCTGCACGACCGTGCCTCCTATCGTTACTACTGGGAACTGCTTGCACGGGCACATGCCACCGGCATGCAGATCGGCGCCGAAGCACGGCAACGCTTCTTCGGTTGAGGGCTGCCGGAAGCCTGCATAGCGCTTATCCCAAATGCATTACAATGCCCTCATGAGCCGCCTTACCGATCACCCCGACGAGAGCACGGTGCTGTTTCTCGACGTGGTCAACAGCACGCGCCTGTACGAACAGAGCGGGGATCGCGAGGCGTTCTCCGTCGTAACGACCTGCCTCGAGCACGCCAGCGAAGTCGTGCAGCAGAGTGGCGGACGGGTCGTGAAGCATATCGGCGACGGCCTGCTGGCCGTCTTTCCGGAGCCTGACGCCGCTGCCGACTCGGCGATCCGGATCCACAATGCGCTTCGTGCATGCTCTCCTGCGGGCAACGACCCCATCGGCGTGCGCATCGGCTTTCACAGCGGGCCGCTGATCATTTCCGGTGAAGACGTGTTCGGTGAAACGGTCAACATTGCCGCCCGGCTCACCGGACTGGCATCACCGGGACGCGCGCTCACCACCGATGCGGCCATGTCGCGCATGAGCCCGCACTGGCGAGAGCGACTCCAGCCGGTCCCCCCGCGCTTCCTGCGTGGTGCTTCAAAACAGATCACGATGTTCGAACTCCAGCTCGACTCTGGCGGGGAAACCACCAACATCGACGCCCTACCCACCCCGGGCGCCGACACACCCGAATTGCGTCTGACCTGGGGCAACAGCCACGTCCAGATAAACGGCTGGCTACCGCTTGCCCGCCTGGGACGGGACTCCTCATCCGATGTCTGCATCGACGACCTGCGTGCTTCCCGCCAGCACGCCACGATCGAACTGCGCGGGGACAAGTTCGTTCTGCGCGACCACAGCAGCAACGGCACCTACGTTTCGATCAACGGCGCACCGGAATTCATCCTGGCACGCGAGGAAATCGTGCTGCACGGAAGCGGCTGGATCGCTCTGGGTCGTGACCATGACGAAAACTCCCACGTGATCACTTTCCTGTGTAGCTGATGCCTCCTGATTCGCGCAACACCGGACCCAAGGCGACCCATCCTCGACTTGCACGAATAACCTCACCCGCAGGTAACGGGATCAAGTGCGCAGGCCATGGGGAATCGCAATTTTTTCACTGTAAGCTGAAGTTCACAGGAAATATTCCATTTGAGTGCTATGGTTAATGGTGCCTCCTACAAGGGCAGGAAATTTTCTGCGCCCGAGCCAAGGCACACCGGACACCGAAATGCCTCCCCATCGCCAGCTACTGCTGATAGAACCGTGCAAGGCCTGCCTCAACGTCATTCCCACCCTTGAAAGTTGCGGCTGGGCAGTCAGCACAGCCTCGCTCGATTCGGCAGCGAAGCGGTCGTGCGATGTCGGCCTGATCCGGTTACGCGCTGAGAATCTGAAACAACCGAGAATGCTGAACAACCTTCTCAGCAAGAACGGCGCGGAATGGTTGGCAGTCGTCAGCGACGAAGACATGCAGCACACCGAGGTCCGAAATCTCATCGGGGAATGGTTTTTCGATTACCACACCCTGCCCCTTGATCCCGAACGTATGTGCATCACGGCCGGACGAGCCTATGGGATGGCCAAAGTTCGCAAACATGCCTCAGAAGCTGCCTGCCAGCGCTCTCTGATTGGGGACAGCAAGGCGATCCGGAAGATCAACGCGTTGATCGAAAAGGTCGCGCCGACGGACGCGACAGTGCTGATACGTGGAGAGAGCGGCACTGGCAAGGAACTGGTTGCCCGGGCACTGCACCTGGCGTCGCACAGAAGTAATGCCTCCTTCGTGCCGATCAATTGCGGAGCAATCCCGGAGAACCTGATTCAGTCGGAACTGTTCGGTCACGAGAAAGGCGCTTTCACTGGTGCCCATCAACGCAAGATCGGGCGCATTGAACAGGCCCATGGCGGAACCTTGCTGCTGGATGAAATCGGCGATCTGCCGCTGGAATTGCAGGCGAACCTGTTGCGCTTTCTCCAGGAAGGGCAGATAGAACGTGTCGGCTCGGGACAATCGATCAACGTCGATGTACGGGTCATCGCAGCAACCCACATCGATCTGGAACAGGCCGTGGAGCAGGGACGCTTCCGGGAAGATCTGTATTACCGCCTGAACGTGCTCCAGATACAGACCTGCAGCCTGCGTGACCGCCCTGAAGACATCCTTGTCCTCGCAAACCATTTTTCGTCTGTGTACGCCGGCGAGGTGGGGCGCAGACCACGCCGGTTCAGTGAGTCCGCAATGAAAGCGATGCTTCACTACCACTGGCCCGGCAACGTTCGGGAGCTCGCCAACAAGGTTCGCCGAGGGATCGTGATGGCCGATGGACGGCTGATCCAGGCCAGCGACATGGGACTGACATCCTCGCCGGACGAGGCGACGCAGGTCACTTTGCTGGAGAACTACATTCTCGACGCCGAAGCCCGCGCCTTGCGCGACGCCCTCGCGGCACATGATGGCAACGCCAGCCGCGCCTCGGCTGCACTGGGCATTTCACGCCCCACCTTCTACCGGTTACTCCGCAAGCACTCCCTGCGCTGAACGCACTGCACGTCCAGCCCTGCAGGAATCAATCCAGCCTCGGGGCTTCAGGACTCACAAAGACCGATGCAGCACTCGAAGCATTAGAGTCCATCCGGACTCTACCCATCGTCGGCGGGCTTACCGCTGACGGCGCAGTCGGCTCTCAGCTCAGAAGTAATAGGGAAACTTCACGCTCAACGAAAAATCCGGTGCATCCGGTGTCAGGCCGATGGACAGGTTTGGCACGATGGTGAATCGATCGTTCAACGCATAGGTCATGCCAAGGTTGAAATAGGCGGCGTTTGCGGCGCTGCCGTCCACCTTCTGCCAAGGTCCGCCCCGCGGTTTGATCCGGCTATGTTTGCTGATCAACTCGGAAAACGACATGGACATGCTCGTGCGTTCATTCAAAGCGAACGCCATACCCACCCCGAACTGGAAGTAATCCCCGAGATCGACCTTGCCCGGAACCCTCGACTCAAGCTGCGGACTGATGTCCGAAAAGCTTTCAACCTTGTGCCAGGTATAGGAAGCATTGGCAAACAGGACCACGGGGTCGACGGCCTTGACCATCGAAATCCCCGGGGTGATCGACCACACACCATTACCGGTGGGCAGATCATCCGGAACGCTCAGATTGGTGTTTCCAGGGGTCTGCTCCAGCTTGATGCCATAAGGATGCTTTCCAGTAGGCGCCTTGACCCGCAGGCTCGCGACCATGTCGGGACGGCTAGCCGTTTCTTCAAGGAATTTGTATGACACACCGAAACTGGCATCCCCCAAACGCGGGCTCGCAGTGCGAGTGGCATCGGTGAACGCGGCAGTACTGCCCCCTGCCCCTGCGGATTCATAGGTGGTTCGGCGTGTGATGAAGGGCACATTCACATCGAACTGCCAGCGATCCCGCCAGTTGTAGCGTCCAGTCAGGTCAAAGGTCCATGTATGGGCCTTGATTTGATCGACACCGATGTTGCCCAGAAAGATCGCATCCAGCGCCAGAAAACCATTGAGAAACAGCTGTCGCGTGTCGTAGTAGGTATAGGTCAGCCCGGGCTCCAGGCTAAAGCCTCCGCCGCCGAAGAAGCCGCTGGCTTCCTGGTAAAGGGCCTCGGAGCTGGGCGGCGCCTCGGAAGTATCCCGCAGGCTCTCTCCATAACGCTCACTACCAGCCGTTTGCACCGACGATCCGGCGGCAGCCTGCGGTCCCCTCCCGGGCCCGAATGTCGACGCCCTTTGACCGGATGGCACCGGACGCCCTTCAAGTTGACGCAGACGCTGCTCCAACACCATCAGAGCATTCTGCTGCGCCTCGTAGCGTTGTTTCAGTTCGTCCAGTTGCATTCGCAACACAGTGTCTGACGACTCCTGCGCCATCGCCATACCCGAACAACCAATAGCCAACACCAGCGCGCCACAGCACAATATGCCCCGCATACAACCCCCCGGACAGGTATCGTTCAATAGCCAATCGGCCGCCCGCTGCGCAATTGATCCCAAGCGCATTGCGCCAGCTGAGTACCCAGCGCAACCTGCTTCATCACGACATCGAGCTCGGCAGCGTTGATCACCCTGTTCAAACTTCCACCGATGTTGCTTTGCTGCGCCAGCTGCCCAGCACCGATGAAGTGTCTGGCATTCCCCTGGCCCTGTTTGGCCTGCACCGCGATCTGCAGACCGCCTGCCTGCCGAATGATCTGCACATTTCCAACATCATTGCTCCATGCCATCGGCCCATTCCAGGCTTGGCCACTCACTGCCCCGGGCACGGCACTGCGCACATTGATGCTGAGGTCATTCAGGCCTTCATTATAGTCACCCGCGCTGCGAACGCTCTGAACTACACCCTGCACATTGCCGAGGCCTGCGCCGCCCATCACGACTCCGTTTCCCTGAGACACCGCAGTGGTGACACCCGCCTCATCGATCGGACTTACATGCAGACTGGGCTGACTCCCCGCATTCATCTGAAACTGCACCTGAGCGCCGATCTGTCCTGCGCCGTTCTGCCATAACGTTGTCATTGTCACGCCGAAGTGTACGACCCGATCAGGCAAGACGAAACGTCCGCGCAATTGGGCCAGTTCCGTATCACCAATCTCTTCCACGCGAAGAACATCCTGCGCT
>JBFHJY010000033.1:0-12330 GCA_041595655.1 Azoarcus sp. | reverse complement strand
GTCTATCGTCTTCGCCGCGGAGCTCGTATGCAGGGTTCCGAATACGAGATGACCGGTTTCCGCCGCCGTCAGCGCGAGGCGAATCGTTTCGAGATCACGAAGCTCACCGACTAGAATGACATCGGGATCCTCACGAAGAGCCGAGCGCAGCGCTTCGGAGAACCCTAGCGTATCCCGGTGCACTTCCCGCTGATTGATCAGCGATTTCTTGCTATCGTGCACGAATTCGATCGGATCCTCGATGGTGAGGATGTGCGAGTACTGGTTCTCGTTGATGTAATCGACCATCGCCGCCAGTGTGGTCGACTTGCCGGAACCCGTCGGCCCGGTGACGAGCACGATGCCGCGCGGCTGCTCGGAGATGTCCTTGAAGATCTTCGGTGCGTTGAGCTCCTCGAGCGTCAGCACCTTGGATGGAATGGTCCGGAACACCGCCGATGCGCCACGGTTCTGGTTGAAGGCATTGACCCGGAAACGCGACAGGTTGGGAATCTCGAACGAGAAGTCGCACTCAAGTTCGTCTTCGAACTGCTTGCGCTGCGAGTCGTTCATGATGTCGTACACCATCGCGTGTACGTCCTTGTGCTCCATCGGCGGCAGGTTGATGCGCCGGATGTCGCCATGCACCCGGATGATCGGTGGCAGGCCGGCGGATACGTGGAGGTCGGAGGCCTTGTTCTTGACCGCAAACGCAAGCAGTTCGGTGATGTCCATGAGCTTTCGGGGTTTGTGGGTCGGAAGGGCGCCGGGGGCGCGGTGCTATACTCGGCGCCTGCTGGAAACACAGGCCTGACGCCGGTATATGACAACAATCGCTGCCAACTTGCAAGCCGTGCGCGAGCGCATCGCAGCCGCTGCTGTTGCGGTCGGGCGTGACCCCGCGACGGTGCGACTGCTGGCCGTCAGCAAGACCTGGCCGGCCGGCTGTGTGCGCGAGGCCGCCGCCGCCGGACAGACGGCGTTTGGCGAGAACTACGTGCAGGAAGGCGCGGCCAAGATCGAAGAGCTTGCCGGCACCGGGCTGGAGTGGCATTTCATCGGTCCGCTGCAGTCGAACAAGACGCGCCTGGTGGCCGCGCATTTCGACTGGGTGCACTCGATCGAGCGTGAGAAGACCGCACGACGCCTGTCCGAGCAGCGCGACGCTCATCTGCCGCCGCTGAAGGTGTGCATCCAGGTCAATGTCAGTGGCGAGGCCAGCAAGAGCGGAGTCGCGCCGGCCGAGGTGGCGCCGCTCGCGCGCGCGATCGTGCAGCTGCCTCGCATCGAGCTGCGCGGACTGATGTGCATACCCGAACCGACCTCCGACAAGGCTTTGCTGTGCAGTCGCTTTGCGACGCTGAGGGCCTTGCGTGATGAACTGGCGACCATGGATATCGCGCTCGACACGCTGTCCATGGGCATGTCCGATGATCTCGAGGCGGCCATTGCCGAGGGCAGCACCCTGGTGCGGGTCGGCAGCGCGATTTTCGGTTCGCGCCATTATCCATCCCACGCAACGGAGTGAAGCACGGCATGAAGATCGTTTTCCTGGGCGGCGGCAACATGGCGGCGGCTCTCATCGGTGGCATGCTGGAGCGTGGTTTTGCCGCGTGCGACGTCGTTGTCATCGAGCTGGCCAGGGAGCGTCGGGAGTGGCTTGCCCGCAGCTTCGGTGTTGGTGTGGCCGCCGATGTCGGAGGCGTTCCCGGCGCCGATGTGGTGGTGCTGGCAGTCAAGCCGCAGCAGATGCGTGAGGCGCTGGCGCCGCTTGCGGGCCGGCTCGGCGATGCACTGGTGATCAGCGTTGCGGCCGGGCTGCGTGTTGCCGATCTGTCGCGCTGGCTGGATGGCCATGCGCAGGTTGCGCGGGCAATGCCGAACACGCCGGCCCTGATCGGCGCCGGGGTGACCGGTGTGTATGCGCCGCAGGCCGTCGATGCTGCCGGGCGTGAGCTGGCTGAACGCATCCTGTCGGCCGTGGGCAGTGTGGTGTGGGTGGATGATGAGGCCCGCATGGACTCGATCACGGCCGTTTCCGGCAGTGGCCCGGCCTATGTCTTCCACTTCATCGAGGCCCTCGAGGCTGCGGCCGTGTCGCGTGGCTTCGACGCCGCCACGGCCCGCCGGCTGGCGCTCGACACCGTCCTTGGGGCGGCCAGGCTGGCGTCGTCATCCGAGGATCCGCCCGCGGTGCTGCGCGAGAAGGTGACCTCCAAGGGTGGTACCACGGCCGCCGCGCTGGCGGTGTTCGGCGAGGGCGATCTGGTCGGACTGGTCGGCCGTGCCGTCGCGGCCGCCGAGGCACGCGGACGCGAGCTCGGTGACGAGCTGGGGGCGCGCTGATGCTCGCCCAGATTCTCTTCCTGCTGGTGAATTTCGTGCTCGGCGCTTTCACGTTGCTGCTGCTTGCACGGTTCTTCATGCAGTGGCAGCGTGTGCCATTCCACAATCAGCTTGGCCTGTTCGTACTGAAGACCACCGACTGGGTGGTGCGACCCTTGCGCCGCGTCGTGCCCGGACTGTGGGGCCTGGATATGGCCAGCCTGTTGCCGGCCTGGCTGGCACAGGTGGTGTTCGTCGCCATCGAACTGGTCCTGCGCGGCGTACCTTTCGGCGGAGCGGGCGGCGTGGCGCTGGGCCTGGCCGGCATGGGTATGATCGAGCTCGCCCGCATGGCGGTGTACCTGGTGTTCGCGCTGGTGCTGGTGTCGGCAATCCTGTCGTGGGTGGCGCCGCATGCGCCTGCCGCGCACATCGTGCAGCGTCTGGCGGAACCCTTCCTGCGGCCTTTCCGCCGCGTCATTCCGCCGATTGCCGGGGTCGATCTGTCGCCGCTGGTGCTGCTGCTGTTGCTGCAGATCCTGCTGGTGGTGCTGGCCGGTCTGCGCGGGAACTTCGTGCCGCTGGTTGCCGGCTAGGCTTTGGCTGCAGGCCGTGCGGTTTGCCACGGCCCGCAGCGACATCACCCCTCGAACATCACCTGCCCTTCGACCAGCGTGTAGCGCACCAACCCCGGCAGCTCATGGCCGATGAAGGGGGTGTTCTTGCCCTGGCTGCGCAGGCGGTCGCGTGTGACCACCCGGCGTGCGGCCGGGTCGAAGATGCACACGTCGGCACGAGCCCCCGGTGCCAGATGGCCGGCCTTGGTGATGCCGATCAGCCGTGCTGCGTCGCAAGTCACACGTGACAACGTGGTCGGCAGGCTCAGGCCGCCATCCTCGCCCCATTTCAGCGTCAGCGACAGCAGCAGTTCGAGGCCGGTGGCACCGGCTTCGGATTCGCTGAACGGCGCGAGCTTGCCATCGTCGTCCACCGGGGTGTGGTCCGAGCACAAGGCGTTGATGCGTCCGTCGGCCAGTCCGGCGCGCAGCGCGTCGCGGTCGCTGGCGGCGCGCAGCGGTGGCACGAGGTGGCAGTTGGCATCGAAATAGCCGATGTCCTGGTCGCACAGGTGCAGGTGGTTGATCGACACGTCGCAGGTGACTTCCATGCCGTCGGCGCGTGCCTGCTCGATCAGGGCCAGACCTTCGGCACTCGACAGGCGCGTGATGTGCAGTCGTGCGCCGGTAACGCGCGCCAGGCGCAGGTACGTGAACAGGGCGACGGTCTCGGCTTCCACCGGAATCCCGATCAGGCCGAGACGCGAGGCGAACTCTCCGTCGTGTGCGTAACCGTCGCGTGACAGGAAGGGGGCCAGCGGCTGCAGCCAGACGGGGAAGCCGAAGGTCGCGGCGTACTGCATGGCGCGCATCAGTACGGCGTTGTCGACGATCGGCACATTGGCCTGGCTGAAGGCGAAGCAGCCCGCCTCGACCAGCTGGGCCATCTCCGACAGGCGTTCGCCCTTGAGGCCGATGGTCAGTGAGCCGACCGGGTAGACGTGTGCACGGTTGAGCTGCTTGGCGCGGTAGCACAGCATCTCGACCAGGCCAGGCTCGTCGAGTGCCGGGTCGGTGTCGGGAGGGATGGCGAGGCTGGTGACTCCACCGGCCATCGCTGCGTCCATTTCGGATTCAAGCGTGGCGCGGTACTCGAAGCCGGGTTCGCGCAGGCGTGCAGCGAGGTCGATGAGCCCCGGGCACACCACCAGCCCGGCGGCGTCGATGACGCGTTGAGGCTCGAAGCCGTCCGGCGCGCCGCCCAGCGCGACGATGCGACCGTCGGCGATGTAGAGGTCCTGCACCGCATCGACGCCATGGGCGGGATCGACGACGCGGCCGTTGCTGATCTTGATGTTCATGTCGGGTGTCCGGCTCCGGTCTCTGTCAGGCTGCGAGCATGCTCATCACCGCCATGCGTACGGCGATGCCGAAGGTGACCTGGTTGAGGATCACCGCCTGTGCGCCGTCGGCGACCGCCGAGTCGATCTCCACGCCGCGGTTCATCGGCCCCGGGTGCATCACGATGGCATCGGGTCGTGCGCGAGCGAGCTTCTCGGCGGTCAGTCCCCACACCTTGAAGAACTCCTGTGGCGTCGGCAGCAGGGCGCCGTTCATGCGTTCGTTCTGCAGCCGCAGCATCATCACCACGTCGACGTCTCTGAGGCCTTCGTTCATGTCATGGAAAACGCGCACGCCCCAGGCCTCCAGCCCGGTCGGCAGCAGCGTCTTGGGGCCGATGACACGGATCTCCGGCACACCCAGCGTCTTCAGCGCGGCGATCTGCGAGCGCGCCACGCGCGAGTGCAGCACGTCGCCGACGATGGCCACCACCAGGCGCGTGAAATCGCCCTTGAAGTGGCGGATGGTGTACATGTCGAGCAGGCCCTGCGTCGGGTGTGCATGGCGCCCGTCGCCGGCATTGACCACGTGGATGTCGTTGCGGCCGTTGGCGATGAGGTGCTGCGCGATCAGGAAGGGCGCGCCGCTGGCGGCGTGACGCACGACGAACATGTCGGCCTGCATCGCGCACAGGTTGTCGACGGTGTCGAGCAGGCTCTCGCCCTTGGCGGTGGAGCTGGTCGATACATTGAGGTTCACCACGTCCGCCGACAGCCGCTTGGCGGCGATCTCGAAAGTCGTACGGGTGCGTGTGGAGTTCTCGAAGAACAGGTTGAACACGCTCTTGCCGCGCAACACCGGCAGCTTCTTGACCTCGCGTTCGGCGACTTCGGTGAGCGGCGCGGCGGTGTCGAGAATGGCGGTGAGGATCTCGCGCGGCAGGCCGTCGAGCGTGAGCAGGTGGCGCAGGCCGCCGTTGGGGTCGAGCTGGGGATTAGGCATCGATCAGCCTCAGGGAGAGCGTGCCGCCATCGTCGCGGCTCAACTCGAGCGTACGCGAGGCGGGCAGGGGTTCGGGCAGGGTGTGCGCACAGTAACGTGCTCCGACCGGCAGTTCGCGGCCACCGCGATCGACCAGCACGGCCAGCTCGACGCAGGCCGGGCGGCCATAGTCGAACAGTTCGTTGAGCGCGGCGCGCACGGTGCGGCCGGTATATAGCACGTCATCGACGATGATGATGTGGGCGCCCTCGACGTCGAAGGGGATGTCGGTGCGCTGCGGGTTCGGCGGCAGTCCGCGGGCGCCGAGGTCGTCGCGGTAGAACGACACGTCGATCGAGCCGATCGGGCCGTTCAGGCCGAGTGCGGCATGCAGGCGCTCGGCCAGCCATACGCCGCCGGTGCGGATGCCGACCAGCGCGGTGTCGGGCGAGATCTGCGGGCGCATCTGCGCAATCAGCGCGTCGAGCAGGGTTTCTGCATCAGGGAGTTGCATGAAGGGGTCCGTTCAGGAAGTCCTGCAGGATGATCTGCGCCGCAACGGCGTCGAGCTGCGGCTTGCGCGACTGCCAGCGAGCGTGACCGGCGTCGGCCAGCGCGGCATCGGCCGCGGCGGAACTCAGGCGTTCGTCCACTGCATGCACCGACAGTGCGAAGCGGCCGTGCAGTTGGTTGGCGAAGCGCCGGCAGCGCGCCGTCATGTCATGTTCGCGGCCGTCCAGGTGGCAAGGGATGCCGACCACCATGGCCACCGGGCGCCATTCGTCGATCAGCTTGCCGATGGCGCCGAAACGACGTTCGCGAGATTCTTCGGCGATGGTGGTGAGCGCGCTGGCCTGACGGGTTTCGAGCTCGCCGACGGCCACGCCGATGCGCGCCGTGCCGAAATCGAAACCCAGCACGGTGCCGCGGGCGGGCAGCGGCGGGGTGGCCGCAGCCAGTTCAGGCATGTCCGGCGACCTCGCTCAGATGGGTGAAGTCCACGCCAAGCTGTTGCAACGCCGCCGCAAAGCGTTCTTCGGGGGGCAGTTCGAAGATGATCGAAAGTTCGGCCGGGACGGTCAGCCAGGCATTGGCGGCCAGTTCTTCCTCAAGCTGGCCAGCCGACCAGCCGGCGTAGCCGAGTGATACCAGCACCTCGTGCGGCTCTCCGCGCTCGCCCAGCGATTGCAGGATGTCGCGCGAACTGGTCAGACCGACCTCCTCGCTGACGGCCAGCGTCGAATGCCAGTCACCGACCGGGCGATGCAGCACGAAGCCGCGGTCGGTCTGTACCGGGCCGCCGAAATACACCGGCTGGTGGGTGATGTCCTGCGCCTGCAGCGGCAGGTCGATACGTTCGAACAGCGTCGCCAGGCTCATGTCGAGCGGGCGGTTGACGATGATGCCGAGCGCGCCCTGGTCATTGTGCTCGGCAATGTAGGTGAGCGTGCGCGAGAAGTTCGGATCGGCCATGGCAGGCATGGCGATCAGGAAGTGATTCGTCAGGTTTGCGATGATGGCGCTCATGCGGTGTATTTTACGCGTTCGGAGCAACCGCGTTGCAGGAACCTGACGCGCGTCACCCCGTCCAACGCGGCCCGTTCAAAGTCGATGATGTCATGACCTCTTCCGCCCTCGTGTGGTTTCGCCGCGACCTGCGCTGCTTCGATCACGCCGCCCTGCATCACGCGCTGCGCGAGCATCAGCGCGTGCACTGCGTCTTCGTGTTCGACCGCGAGATCCTCGATGCCCTGCCGTCGCGACGTGACCGCCGTGTCGAGTTCATTCGAGAGAGCCTGGTCGAGCTCGATGCCGAACTCGACCGCATCAGCCGTGCCGCGGGCGGGTCGGGCGCGGGGCTGATCGTGCGCCATGGCTGTGCGCGCGAGGAAGTGCCGCAGCTGGCGGCTGAACTGGGGGTGGATGCGGTGTACGCCAACCGTGACTACGAGCCGACGGCGATTGCGCGCGACCGTGCCGTGGCCGGCGCCCTGGCGGCGTGTGGCGTGGCCTTTCGCGACTGCAAGGATCAGGTGGTGTTCGAGCGTGACGAGGTGCTGACGCGCGACGGTCGCCCCTTCAGCGTATTCACGCCTTATCGCAATGCCTGGATGAGGCGCCTGCAGCCGGACGACCTCGCGGCCTGGAGCGTGGCGCCGCACGCGGCGGCGCTGGCGCCTCGGGGATCGGCTTGCGGCGTGCCGCAGCTCGCTCAGATCGGTTTCGAGGGTGGGGCGCTGGACGGGCTCCGCTTGCCTGCGGGAATGTCCGGCGGGCATGCGCTGTTCGATGATTTCTGCGGACGGATCAATCAGTACAAGGCCGCACGTGATTTTCCGGCAAAGAAGGGCGTGTCCTACCTGTCGGTTCATCTGCGTTTCGGCACGGTTTCCGTGCGCGAGCTTGCACGCATGGCCTGGAGCCTGCCCGGCGAGGGCGCCCAGGCCTGGCTCAACGAGCTGATCTGGCGCGAGTTCTATCAACAGATCCTGTGGCATCACCCGCAGGTCGTGGGCGGCAATTTCCGTTCCGAGTTCGATGCCGTGCGCTGGGACGATGCGCCGGATCTGCTGGCCGCCTGGAAGGCGGGGCGTACCGGTTACCCGCTGGTCGATGCCGGCATGCGCCAGCTCGCGCAGACCGGCTACATGCACAACCGTCTGCGCATGGTCACGGCGTCGTTCCTGACCAAGGATCTTGGCATCGACTGGCGCGAGGGCGAGCAGCACTTCGCGAACCTGCTCAACGACTTCGATCTGGCGGCCAACAACGGTGGCTGGCAGTGGGCAGCCTCGACTGGCTGTGACGCCCAGCCCTGGTTCCGCATCTTCAATCCGGTCACGCAGTCGCAGCGCTTCGATCCGCGGGGCGACTTCATCCGGCGTTATGTGCCGGAGCTGGCGGCCGTGCCCGAGCGGTTCATCCATGCGCCGTGGACCATGGATGCAGGCATGCAGAAGCAGTGCAGGCTGAGCATCGGTGCGGACTACCCGGCTCCGGTGGTCGACCATGCGGCTGCGCGCGAGCGGACGCTGGCCCGCTTCGAGGTGGCGCGCGTCCGCCGCGACTGAAACCGTGCAGGCTCAGTCTGCGGCGACGCGGATGTACTGTTCGATCAGGCGCAGCAGATCGTCTTCGTCGTAGGGCTTGCCGAGGTACTCGTTGGCACCCAGCTTCTGGGCGTATTCGCGGTGCTTGTCGGCCAGGCGCGAGGTGATCATGATCACCGGCACATCTCGCGTGCGCTCATCCGCGCGCAGGTTGCGAACCAGTTCGAAGCCGTCCATGCGCGGCATCTCGATGTCGGACAGGATGACGTCGGGGACGCTCTCCTCGAGTTGGTCGAGCGCATCGGTGCCGTCCTTGGCCGTGATCACGTGGTAGCCCTCGCGCTCGAGCAGACGTCCGGTGATCTTGCGCACCGTCAGCGAGTCGTCCACGACCATCACCGTCGGCACATGGGCCACTTCGGCGGCCGGCGCGGTGCTCGTTTCGGACTGCGCTTCGGTCACGCCGGAAGGTGCCGGGATCCGGCTGGCCAAAGCGATCGGGTTCAGGATCAGTACGATCTCGCCGTCGCCCAGCACCGTCGCTCCTGACATGCCGACCACCCGCAGCAGTTGCGGACCGGCCGACTTGACGACGATTTCCTGGTTGCCGCGCAGTGCGTCGACATGCACGGCCAGATTTTCACCGCCGGCACGCAGCAGCAGCACCCAGTTGAAGCGTTGGGTTTCGGGCGCCGCAAGATGATCCCCGAGCAGTTCCGGCAGGTAGCGGTAGTTGAAGCGCTGGCCCTGCCATTCGGCGAAGCCGTCGGCCCGCACGCGCTCGACGGCATCGGTGCGCAGTTCCAGCGCCTGGGCGATCATGGTTGACGGAATTGCGTAGGTGGCCTGTCCGGCACGCACCAGCAGGGCCTGCGTCACTGCCAGCGTGAGAGGCAGGTAGATGCGGAACCGCGTGCCCTGGCCATCGCTGGCATGCACGTCGATGCGCCCGCCGAGCGCGGCTGCCTCGGCACGTACCACATCCATGCCGACGCCGCGACCGGCGAGCGTGGATACGGTGTCCGCTGTGCTGAAGCCGGGGCTGAAGATCAGGTTGATGAGCCGGTGCTGGTCGGCTTGCTCGTCGGCTTCGAGCAGACCGCGTTCCACGCCGCGCTGCCGAATGGCGGCATAGTCCAGGCCGCGGCCGTCGTCGGAGAGGTCGATGGCGATCTCGTTGCCGATCTGTTGCACGGAAAGCGTGACCTGGCCGATGTCGTCCTTGCCGGTAGCGCGACGTTGCTCGACGGACTCGATGCCGTGTGCGACCGCGTTGCGCAGCATGTGCTCGATGGCGATGGTCATGCGCTCGAGTACGCTGCGGTCGATTTCGATGCGGCCGCCGCGGATGTCGAGGTTGATGCGTTTGCCCTGGTCCTTGGCGCCTTGGCGCACGACGCGATGCAGGCGGTCGGCCAGACTGTCGAAGGGCACCATGCGCACCTGCATCAGCGCTTGCTGCAGGTCGCGCGCAAAGCGCGCCTGGCTGTGCAGCGCGAGTTCGGCATTGTCGAGGTTGCGCAGCAACTGCTGTTGAACGGTGGTCACGTCGCCGACGCTCTCGGCCATCATCCGCGTCAGTTCCTGCAGGCGCGTGTAACGGTCCATCTCGAGCGGGTCGAACTCGCCATGGGCGGAGTCCGCCTGGGCGATGCGCGACTGCATTTGTGTCTCGGCTTGCAGTTCGACTTCGCGCAGCTGATTGCGCAGGCGGATGACGTTCTCGGTGAGGTCCAGCAGCGAGCGGCGCAGCGTACGCAATTCGCCGTCGATGCGGGTGCGTGCGATCCCGATCTCGCCGGCGGTGTTGATGAACTGGCCGAGCGTCTCGGCACGCACGCGCAGCGTGCCGCCGCTCTGGGATGGATCGGGCGCAGCTTCGCCGGTCTCGATGGTTACACCGGCCGGCAGATCTTCCGGGGTCCGGTCGTCGATGGCGACGGAGCCAGGCGCTTCTTCGGCGCCGGAGAGAACCGCGATGATCTGGGCGGCCTGGTCCAGGCCCGTAGTCAGGTCGTCGATCAGGCGTTCGGTTTCGTGCTGGCGAACCAGTCCGTTCTCGAGGCGTGACTCGACGAAGTGTATGTGTTCGCCCAGGCGCATTGCGCCCGCCATGCGGGCGCTGCCTTTGAGGGTGTGCAGCTGGCGCGCGGTGAGGCGCGCGTGCTCGGCATTGTCTGGGTCTGATTGCCACTGGCGCAGGCGCTCGCTGAGCCCGGACATCAGTTCTTCCGCTTCTTCGAGGAAGATCGGCAGAAGCTGCTCGTCCAGATCGTCGTGAACGGAGCTGATGATCGCCTCTTCACCGGGCTCCGGCTCCCGCTGCTCTACGCCGTGCGCAGAGGAGGGCGGTGCTTCCGCCGGAAGGTCGGATTCTCCGTCTTCCGGTGCTGTGGGGGTGTCGGCCTGTCCTTCGCTGAATGCCGAGCGCCCGATGCTGTCGAGTTGCAGCTCGTGCTCTGGTGCGTCCAGCGGCTGCTTGCCCTGCATGACCTCGGCAAGCATGGCCTCCATCGTGTCGACGGCCGCGTTCAGCAGGTCGATCTGGTCGACGCTCGGCGTCTGGGTTGTCTGTCGCAGGCGATCAAAAGCGAATTCGACCGCACGGGCGAGATTCTGCAGGGCCGGGATCCGGGCCGTTCCGGAGATGCCTGACAGAGTGTGTGCGGTACGTTGCAGCCTGTCAGACGGCTTGCCCGGATTACGGCGCAAGGGTTTGAGTTCGCTGACGAGGATGTCGAGGTGGCCGCGCGCCTCGTTCACATAGAGCTCGTAGAGCTGACGTGACAGTTCGGTGTCGCCGATGCGCACCGTTGCCGGGATGGCCGGGGCGGGTTGCGCATCACCTGCCGGCTCCTCAAGGCTTTCGGTTGGTGCCGCGTCGTCCGCATGCGACTCGTCCGCGGAATCGCTGACGGACAGGGTGTCCTGCTCTTCCGCGGCGTCGAGGGAAATCTCTTCGAGCGCGAAATCGGACAGGTCAGGCGCCCCGCTTTCAGCCGGCGATGCGGAGTAGTCGAGGGCTTCGCCCGGAAGTGAGGACTCCTCTGTGGCGTCCAGTTCGAGCGAGGGCAGCGCATTGAAATCAAAGGCGGGCGGGATGATTCCCGGCGGCGGCCAGTCTTCGTCGGCCGCCTGTGCGCCGTCGACCGTGAGCTCCTCGATGGCGAGCTCGGGCTCGTCCTCCGCAGCACTTTCGGCGATGGATTCCTGCCCGGTCAGGGCGTCGTCCGGAACTTCGTCGAATCCGGCAGCAGGTTCCTGGTCGTCCTCGCTCAGCGGGAGCGCTGCAGCACTGGCGATGGCCGGGGTGTCCGCGTCGGAATCTCCGCGCAGGCGCTCGGCCTCGGCAGCCAGAGCACTGAAGTCCAGCGCGTGGCTGCCGCCCGATTCGATCTGTTCCACCCATGTGGTGAAGACGCGATGGGCGTCGCTGAGCAGTGCGTGCAGGGGGGCCGTGACCGGATGTTCGAGTTGCAGCCAGCGGTTGAGAGTCTGTTCGACCTCCCAGGCGGCTTCACCGAAATCGGACAGGCCAACCATGCGACCGCTGCCCTTGAGGGTGTGAAAGCCGCGCCGGATATCCACCAGAGAGGTCTGGCTGCCGCTCGGCACAAGCGTGCTCAGTCCCTCATGGATGGCGTCGAGAACGCAGTGCGCTTCTTCGATGAAGATGTCGAGGAGTTCCGCGTCGATCTCGGCGTCGCTGGTCGGCGGAACCGCAGTCGCTGTCGGGGTGGCGGTCGGTTCTTCTTCCGTCTGTTCGTGGCCGGGTTCGGCTGCGGCGCTATGATCGTCGAAATCGAGCTCGAAGCCGGCGTCGAGTTCGGCCGGCTTCTGCCGTTGGTCCGCCGGCAGGAAGTCATCGAGGTTGGCGTTGCCGTACTGCAGCGCGTTAACGAAGAATCCCAGCGAGGACAGTTTGTCAGCCAGCTCGTTGAGCTGATCCTCGTCCGGTTCGAATCTGCTGCCGGCCAGCTCCGCGATGCAGGAGGCGGCGTTGCGAATCAGCGGCATGGCCTGTTCGCCACCGATGACCGCCAGAGCCCCTTCGATCTGCCGCATCGGTGTGGCCAATTGCGCCAGGGGGGCGCGCT
>JBFHJY010000032.1:0-12370 GCA_041595655.1 Azoarcus sp. | reverse complement strand
CGGGCTCTGCAGGTTCCATGAAAAAAGTGCGGCTCGACCACACTTTTTTTTTGTCCGAGATTCATGCACTCAAGCCATCCCGTGTGAGGCCCCCGGAAATGCCCAACATCACGCTTCCTGACGGTTCCGTACGCAGTTTCGATCACCCGGTGACGGTGGGCGAGGTCGCCGCTTCGATTGGTGCCGGCCTGGCCAAGGCTGCGCTGGCTGGTCGCGTCGATGGCCGTGAGGTCGACCTGTCGCACCGCATCGAGCAGGATGCCAGCCTGGCCATCCTGACCGCGAAGAGCGCGGAAGGCCTGGAAGTCATTCGCCATTCGACGGCCCACCTGCTGGCGCATGCTGTCAAGCAGTTGTTCCCGGAAGCGCAGGTCACGATCGGCCCGGTGATCGACAACGGCTTCTATTACGACTTTTCCTACACGCGGCCGTTTACGCCGGAGGATCTGGAAAAGATCGAGCAGCGCATGGCGGAGTTGGCCAGGGCGGAGATTCCGGTCTCGCGCGAGGTGTGGGAGCGCGACAGGGCGGTGGAATTCTTCAAGGGCGAGGGTGAGTTGTACAAGGCCGAGATCATCGCCTCCATTCCCGCCGATCAGGATGTCTCGCTGTATCGTCAGGCCGACTTCATCGATCTGTGTCGCGGCCCGCACGTGCCCGATACCGGCAAGCTCAAGGTCTTCAAGCTGACCAAGGTGGCCGGCGCCTACTGGCGCGGAGACTCGAAGAACGAGATGCTGCAGCGCATCTACGGTACGGCCTGGGCGAGCAAGGAAGATCTCGCCAACTACCTGCACATGCTGGAAGAGGCCGAGAAGCGCGACCACCGCAAGCTCGGTCGTCAGCTCGACCTGTTCCACATCCAGGAAGAGGCGCCGGGCATGGTGTTCTGGCACCCCAAGGGGTGGACGCTGTGGCAGCAGGTCGAGCAGTACCTGCGTCGCACCATCGGCGCCGAGGGCTATCAGGAAGTGAAGACCCCGCAGATCGTCGATCGCAGCCTGTGGGAGAAGTCCGGCCACTGGGGCATGTATGCCGACCTGATGTTCACGACGCAGTCCGAAAAGCGCGACTACGCCATCAAGCCGATGAACTGCCCGTGCCACATCGAGATCTTCAACCAGGGCCTCAAGAGCTACCGCGACCTGCCGCTGCGCATGGCCGAATTCGGCTCCTGCCACCGCAACGAACCGTCCGGCTCGCTGCACGGCATCATGCGCGTGCGCAACTTCGTGCAGGACGATGCCCACATCTTCTGTACCGATGAGCAGGTGCAGGGCGAAGCGGCCGACTTCATTCGTCTGCTGCAGAAGGTCTATGTCGACTTCGGTTTCACCGACGTCGAAGTGAAACTGTCAACCCGTCCGGACAAGCGCGTCGGCACCGATGATCAGTGGGATCAGGCCGAAGCCGCGCTGGCGGCAGCGCTGGATGCGCAGGGCCTTGCCTATGACCTGCAGCCGGGCGAAGGCGCCTTTTACGGCCCGAAGATCGAGTTCTCGCTTAAGGACTGCCTGGGGCGAGTGTGGCAGTGCGGCACGCTGCAGCTCGACTTCAACCTGCCGGTGCGCCTCGGCGCCGAATACGTCGCCGACGACAACAGCAAGAAGCACCCGGTGATGCTGCACCGTGCGATCCTGGGTTCGCTGGAGCGCTTCATCGGCATCCTGATCGAGCATCACGCAGGTGCGATGCCCTTGTGGCTGGCGCCATTGCAGGCGGTCGTGCTGAACATTTCCGAAGGTCAGTCGGAATACGCAAGGGAAGTGGTGAAACGCCTCGCCGCTGCTGGTTTCCGGGTCGAGGCCGATTTGCGTAACGAAAAGATAAACTATAAAATTCGCGAGCACAGCGCGCACAAGCTGCCATATCAGATCGTCGTAGGCGAGAAGGAAAAGGCGCAAGGGCTTGTTGCGGTGCGTGCGCGAGGTGGCCTAGATCTGGGTCAGATGTCCCTGGATTCACTGATCGAACGCTGGCAGCGCGAAGTCGAAGCGAAAGCCGGCATGGCCTGACATTGCTAATTTGGAGAACCGAACCATCGCTCAAGACAAGAAGCAGCGCGTAAACAACGAAATCAACGCGCCCGAGGTCCGGCTGGTAGCCGATGACGGAGAACAGCTCGGTATCGTTTCGCTTGAGACAGCCTTGCAAGTGGCTGATGAAGCCGGACTTGATCTGGTCGAGATCGCTCCGATGGCCGATCCGCCAGTGTGCAAGGTGATGGACTTCGGCAAGTTCAAGTACCAGGAGCAGAAGAAGGCCCATGAGGCCCGCCTGAAGCAGAAGCAGGTTCAGGTCAAGGAGGTCAAGCTGCGTCCGGGAACGGACGAGAATGACTACCAGATCAAGCTGCGCAACCTGAAGCGTTTCCTCGGCGAAGGTGACAAGGCCAAGGTGACACTGCGGTTTCGTGGTCGCGAAATGGCCCACCAGGAAATCGGCATGCGTCAGCTCGAACGCATCCGGGCCGATCTCGAGGAGATCGGTGTGGTCGAGCAGATGCCCAAGATGGAAGGGCGTCAGATGATCATGGTGATCGCACCCAAGAAGTAGCGATCACCGCAGCATTCTGCCGGTGGCCGAAGGGCGCCGGAGAAGCTTGCCCGGCAACGGGCAAAGAAGAAGTGGTGTCGGGTCACAAATGCATCGAAGTCCGGTGCTACCCGGCGGCATCCAAAAACAGGAGTGTTGTAATGCCCAAGATGAAAACCAAGAGCGGAGCCGCCAAGCGGTTCAAGGTCCGCTCCAGCGGTGGGATCAAGCGGTCCCAGGCGTTCAAGCGCCACATCCTCACCAAGAAAACCACGAAGAGCAAGCGCCAGCTGCGCGGCATGACTGAAGTTCATGACGCCGACACCAAGCTGATCCGCGCAATGCTTCCGTACGCTTGATAGGAGACCGCCATGCCCCGAGTTAAACGTGGTGTAACCGCCCGCGCCCGTCACAAGAAGGTCCTTGCCCTTGCCAAGGGCTATCGTGGCCGCCGCAAGAACGTATACCGCATCGCCAAACAGGCGGTGATGAAGGCAGGCCAGTACGCCTACCGCGACCGTCGTCAGCGCAAGCGTCAGTTCCGTGTCCTGTGGATCGCCCGTATCAACGCCGCCGCGCGTGAGCTCGGTCTGACCTACAGCACCTTCATGCACGGCCTGAAGAAAGCCGAAGTGGAAGTGGACCGCAAGGTGCTGGCTGACCTGGCCGTGTTCGACAAGGCCGCTTTTGCGGCACTCGCCGATCAAGCCAAGGCCAAACTCGCCGCCTGATCCAGCGCGGCGCAAAAAAAGGAGGCCTGGCCTCCTTTTTTTTTCTGTACGGACGGACCCCTCCCAAAATGGACAATCTGGACTCCCTCGTCGCAGCGGCCGTTGCCGAGTTTGCCGCTGTCTCTGATCCGAACCAGCTTGAGCAGGCCAAGGCGCGTTATCTGGGCAAGACCGGCTCGCTGACCGAGCGGCTCAAGGCGCTGGGCAAACTGCCGCCGGAGGAGCGTCGTGTTGCCGGCGCCGAGATCAACCGCGCCAAACAGGCGGTCGAAAGTGCGCTCGAGGCGCGACGCGATGCGCTGCGCTCGGCTCGCCTCGAAGCCCAGCTCGCTGCCGAGGCGCTGGACGTGACCTTGCCCGCGCGCGGTGCCGGCCTGGGCGGTTTGCATCCGGTCACGCGCACGCAGGAGCGCGTCGAGCAACTGTTCCGTTCGATCGGCTTCGTCGTCGCGGACGGGCCGGAGATCGAGACCGACTGGCACAACTTCACCGCGCTCAATACGCCGGACAATCACCCGGCGCGCTCGATGCACGACACCTTCTATCTCGAAGGCCGCGATGACGTGCTGTTGCGCACCCACACCAGTCCGGTGCAGATCCGAGCCATGCTGGCTCACGTCGAGCGTCATGCCGCTGCCGGGACCATGCCCGACCTGCGCGTGATTGCGCCGGGCCGTGTGTATCGCGTTGATTCGGATGCCACGCACTCGCCGATGTTCCACCAGGTCGAGGGCCTGTGGGTCGGCGAGAGCGTGAGCTTTGCTGACCTCAAGGGCGTTATCGCCGACTTCCTGCGCAGCTTCTTCGAGACCGACGACCTGCAGGTGCGTTTCCGTCCGTCGTTCTTCCCGTTCACCGAACCCAGCGCGGAAATCGACGTGGCCTTCATGAGCGGCGCGCTGGAAGGGCGCTGGCTGGAGATTGCCGGCTGCGGCATGGTCCACCCCAACGTCCTTGGTTTTGGTGGCATCGACGCCGAGCGCTACACCGGCTTTGCCTTCGGCATGGGGCTGGATCGTCTGACCATGCTGCGTTACGGCGTGAACGACCTGCGCCTGTTCTTCGACAACGATCTGCGCTTCCTGAGCCAGTTCCGTTAATCACCGCCGCGGATACAGCCATGCAATTTTCCGAATACTGGTTGCGCGAGTTCGTCGATCCGCAGCTCGACACCGATGAGTTGGGCCATCTGCTGACGATGGCCGGCCTCGAGGTCGAGGAGTGCGATCCGGTCGCGTCCGAATTCAGCGGCGTTGTCGTCGCGCAAATCGTCGAGGCCGGCAAGCACCCGGACGCCGACAAGCTCAAGGTGTGCAAGGTCGACGACGGCTCCGGACAGCTGTTGCAGATCGTCTGCGGTGCGCCCAATGCCGCCGTCGGCATGAAGGCGCCGCTCGCCCGCGTCGGCGCGAAGCTGCCCGGTTTCGACATCAAGGCCGCGAAGCTTCGCGGCGTCGAGTCCTTCGGCATGCTTTGCTCGGCGCGCGAACTGGGTGTTTCCGAAGCCAGCGACGGCCTGCTGGCGCTGCCCGAAGAGGCTGCGGTCGGTACGGATGTGCGCGAACTGCTCGCGCTCGATGACCGCATGTTCACCATCAAGCTCACGCCCAACCGAGCCGATTGCCTCAGCCTGTCCGGTGTCGCGCGCGAGGTCGCCGCGCTGACCGGCGCACCGCTGTCGCTGCCCGACACGGCTGCCGTGGAGCCGACCATCGACGACACGCGCTCCATCGTGCTGGATGCGCCGCAGGCCTGCCCGCGCTATTGCGGCCGCGTCGTGCGGGGTGTCGATGCCCGCGCGCCCACACCGGCATGGATGGTGCAGCGCCTTGAGCGTTGTGGCATCCGGTCGATCAGCGTGCTGGTCGACATCACCAACTATGTCATGCTGGAGCTCGGCCAGCCGCTGCACGCCTTTGATGATGCCAGGCTGTCCGGCGCCGTTCATGTGCGCATGCCGCGGAAAGGAGAGGAGCTGCTGCTGCTCAACGAGCAGACCGTCAAGCCGGCTGCCGATACCTTGCTGATTGCCGATGAATCCCGTGCCCTGGCGCTGGCCGGCATCATGGGTGGCGAAGAGAGCGGTGTCACACTCGACACCACCGATCTCTTTCTCGAGAGCGCCTTTTTTGCGCCGGAAGCCGTCGCTGGGCGCGCGCGTCAGTACAACTTCACGTCCGATGCCTCGCACCGTTTCGAGCGTGGCGTGGACTTCGAGCTGCCGCGTCACGCCATCGAGCGCGCCACCCGGCTCATTCTCGATCTGTGCGGGGGACAGGCCGGTCCCGTGGTCGAGGCCGTTGCCCAGGCCGATCTTCCGCAGCGCAAACCCGTGACGATGCGTCTGGAGCGCGCCCGCCGCGTGCTGGGGCTGGATCTCGACGATGCGGCCATGGTCGCATTGCTCGAGCGTGCCCACCTGGCCGTGCAGCGCGATGGCGATGTGCTGACCGTGGTGCCGCCGAGTTACCGTTTCGACATCGAGATCGAGGCCGACCTGATCGAGGAGATCGTTCGCCTGCACGGCTACGACAACATCCCGGCCAAGGTGCCGGCCGGTCCGCTGATGATGCTGGCCCAGGTCGAGTCGCAGCGCACGGGCTGGTCGCTGCGCCGCCTGCTCGCCGCACGCGACTTTCAGGAAGTCATCAACTACGCCTTCATCGAGGAGGCGTGGGAGCGTGATCTGTGCGGCAATACCGCGCCGGTACGGCTGGCCAACCCGATCGCCAGCCAGATGAGCGTGATGCGCACCAGCCTGATCCCGGGTCTGGTCGCCACCCTGGCCGCAAACATCAAGCGCCAGCAGCCGCGCGTACGCGTGTTCGAACTGGGGCGCTGCTTCCTGCCGCAGGCAAGTGGTAGCCCGGTCGCCGGTTACGATCAGCCGCTGCGCATCGCCGCGCTGGCAGCGGGCCCGGCGCTGGCCGAACAGTGGGGTGTGGCGACGCGCCGCGTGGACTTCTTCGACTTGAAGGGTGATCTCGAAGCGCTGTTGATGCCGCGTCAGGCAGAGTTCGTGCCGGTTGCGCACCCGGCGCTGCACCCGGGTCGTTCGGCCGAGGTGCGTATCGACGGCGTGCGTATCGGCGTGCTTGGCGAACTGCATCCGCAATGGGCCGAGACCTATGATCTGGGCGCCGCGCCGGTAGTCTTCGAGCTCGATCTCGCGGCGGCCCTGAGCACGGACGTGCCGGCCTATCGCGAGCTGTCGCGCTTCCCGTCGGTGTCGCGTGACATTGCGCTCACCGTCGATCAAAAGGTCCCGGTCGCCGAACTGCTCGCCGCCATGAAGCGTGTTGCGCCGCCCATCGTGCGCTCTGTCGAACTGTTCGACGTGTACTCCGGCAAGGGCGTCGAGGAAGGTAAAAGGAGCCTTGCATTCAGGGTGTTGATGCAAGATACTCAACGAACACTTGAAGATACGGAAGTCGAGTCGGCCATCTCCGCCATCGTTGGCGAGGCGGACACTTCCTTCGGCGCACGACTGCGCGGATGAGGAATATGAGCGCGACACTGACCAAGGCCGAACTGGCTGAACTGCTCTTTGAGCGTGTTGGTCTCAACAAGCGTGAGGCCAAGGACATGGTCGAGGGTTTCTTCGAGGAGATTCGCTCGGCACTCGAACGGGGTGAACCGGTCAAGCTTTCGGGCTTCGGCAATTTCCAGCTGCGCGACAAGCCGCAGCGCCCCGGCCGCAACCCGAAGACCGGCGAGGAGATCCCGATTTCCGCACGCCGCGTCGTCACTTTCCATGCAAGCCAGAAGCTGAAGGCCGGAGTGGAGCAACTGGGCAATGCAGAGCAGTCTGCCTGAGGACGATCAGGAACCGCTGCCGCCGATTCCGGCAAAGCGGTATTTCACGATCGGCGAGGTCAGCGACCTGTGCCGCGTGAAGCCGCACGTGCTGCGTTACTGGGAGCAGGAGTTCACGCAGCTCAAACCGGTCAAGCGGCGCGGCAACCGGCGCTATTATCAGCACCACGAAGTGCTGCTGATCCGGCGCATCCGCGAGTTGCTGTATCGCGAAGGCTTCACCATTTCAGGTGCGCGCAACCGGCTCGGCGAATCAGCCATCCACCAGCAGGAAGATGCGGCTGAAGCGGCCAGACTTCGCGGCGCGGTGAATGACTTGCGTGAAGATCTGCAGGATCTGCTGCAGTTGCTGAAAGAGGCGTAAAGCCTCTGGAAAACCGCGCAAGCGCTGCTATAATGCGCAGCTTGTGTCGGGGCGTAGCGCAGCCTGGTAGCGCACTTGCATGGGGTGCAAGGGGTCGCGAGTTCGAATCCCGCCGCCCCGACCAATTGAATCAAGCACTTAGCCAATCCTTCGGGGTTGGCTTTTTGCTTTTTTGGGTCTGCTCGGCGTTTTGGTTACCGTATGGTTACCGTTGTTTGATCACTTGGTTGGGTGTCGGGCAGCAGAGAGCGGTGCGAACGCACACAAATAACGCGTGCGTCCGCATCCGATCTGTTGATCACCTCCCCACACTTACCCGCGTCTCGAAGCCACCCTTCTTCCGGTAGCCCTCGAGATCGACGCCCACCAGTTCGGGGATCTTCTTGTAATCGACCGATCCCTGCCTCCAGAACCGTGTGACCTTGACGCCAGCGCCGCTGACGCTGGGGTGGGTGGCCAGTGAGATCAGTTTCTCCTTGGCCGTGTCGAGCTGCTGCCCGACGTTCTCAGCCGCTTCCTTCAGCGCCAGATAGCTCTTGGCGGCACGGGTCCATTCCGGATCGCTGCGCGTCTGACAGTCGCGTTCTGTCAGTTGTGGGGGGACGTCGTCCTGCAGATCGGTCATGAAACGGTCCCAGGCTCCACGTAGCGCCTCCCAGGCCGGTCGGTCGGGCTCGACGGTTCTGAGCAGGCCTTCGGTGCCGTCAAAGACATAGAAGTGCGCGCTGCTCCTGTTCCGGTCCGCGAGGGTCGGCCTGATCATCCATCCAGGAGCATCGTCATGAACCGATTCACGCTCATGCTGTTTTCCGCGTTGCTTGCAGTGTCGGGCACCGTCTTTGCGCAACAGGTGGTCAAGGTCGCAGTCTCGCCTGCATCGCCGCCCAATCTTTACGAAGAGGGCGGCAAGACCATGGGGCTGGATCTCGACATCTTCGAGGGCTACTGCAAGGCGCGTGGCTGCACGCTGCAGATCACGGCCTACGATTGGCAGGGCATGCTTGGCGCGGTGGTCAGCAAGCAGGCCGACGTCGCATTCTCCGGGATCTCGATCACCGAGCAACGCCAGCGTGTGATGGACTTCTCCAAGCCCTACATGGAGAACACCTGGAACCTGGTGAGCATGAAGGAACGCAACATCGAGTTCATGAACGACCTCGATCAGCTCAAGCAGTACTCCGTCGGCTATCCGCGCGGCATGGCCTACACCGACTTCATCAAGAAGGACCTCGAACCCAAGGGCGTGTATTCGCTGGACAAGGTCAAGCTCTACCCGACCTACAACGAGGTGCTGGCCGACCTGCGCAACGGCAACCTCGATCTGGCCTTTCTCGACGGCACCGTGGCTTCGGTCTATCGCAAGAGCATGCCGATCCAGGACGCCTACGTGTTCTCCGGCTTCGACCGCTTCGGCTTTGCCTTCCCCAAGGGTTCTGCGCTGCGCGCGGACTTCGACAAATATCTGGACGAGCTGGGCGAGGAAGGAGTGCAGAAGATCATCGACAAGTGGATGAACTGAGCCCGCAGGGCGCCGGCGCATGAGCTTTCTCGACATCCTCACGCTGCTCGCCGCCGGCGCGGGCTACACCGTACTCGTCACCTTCTCGTGCATCGCCACCGGGCTCGTCGTCGGCCTTGCGGTGGCGATGGCCACGCGCCTGCACATCGGGCCGCTGGACCTCGTGCTGTCGGTGTTCACCTACGTGTTCCGCGGCATCCCGGTGCTGGTGCTGCTGTTCATGGTGTTCTTCGGGCTGCCCGCGATGGGACTCTCGGTGCCGCCTCTGGTGTCGATGATGCTGAGCCTCGGGCTCATCGCCGGTGCCTATCTGGCCGAGGTTTTCCGCGGCGCGCTCGAATCGGTGGACGCCAACGAGATCGTCGCGGCCGAGGCGATGGGCATGAGCCGTTGGCAGATCCTGGTGTCCATCGAGCTGCCGCAGATGCTGCGCTTTGCGGTGCCGGGCATGATCAACGAGTTTACGACCGTCCTCAAATACTCGCCGTTTGCCTACACCGTGGGCATTCCCGAGATCATGAAGCACGCCATGGTGCTGGCCTCGACCACCTTGCGCGGGGTGGAGATCTATGTGGCCATCGGTTTGCTGTATTTCGCCATCTACAAGCTGATGCTGGCTGGTGCGCGCGCGGTTGAGCGTCACTACGCCATCCCCGGCTTTCACCGTGACTGAAGCATGATGCAAGTTCCCGACGATTCCGTGTTGCTTCAGGTGCGTGGCCTGATCAAGCGCTTCGACGACAAGCCGGTGCTCAACGGCGTCGACCTCGAACTGTCCGAAGGGCAGATCAAGATGGTCATGGGGCCGTCGGGCTGCGGCAAGTCCACGCTGCTGCGCTGCCTGAACCGGCTGGTCGATCCCTGCGAGGGGCAGGTCATCTTCAGGGGCGAGGACGTCACGCGACCCGGCACCGACGTGCGCTTGCTGCGTCAGCGCATCGGCTTCGTGTTCCAGCATTTCGCGCTCTACCGTCACTTGAGCGCGCTCGACAACGTCACGCTGGGCCTGCGCAAGCTGCGCGGCATGAGCCGTATGGATGCCATCGACAAGGCCATGATGGAGCTGGCGCGCATGAACATGGCCGAGCACGCGGCCAAGTATCCGTCGCAGCTGTCGGGCGGGCAGAAGCAGCGGGTGGCGATTGCGCGCGCGCTGGCCATGGACCCGGCGGTGCTGTTCTTCGACGAGCCGACTTCTGCGCTCGATCCGTTGATGTCGCGCGAGGTGGTGGGCGTCATCGATCAACTGTGTGCCGATAACGTGACCATGCTGTGCGTCACGCACGACGTCGAGCTGGCGCGCGCCATCGCTGGCAACGTGGTGTTTCTGGACGAGGGCTCGGTGCGCGCCGAAGGGGTGGCTGGCGAGCTCTTCGACGAGCATGACGACCCACGCATCCGCGCCTTCTTCTCGCGCGAGCGACGCAGCTGATGGGGGACTGGTCCTTCTTCATCGACGAGGTGCTCGACTACTGGCCGCAGATTCTTGACGGCCTGGGCAACACCTTGCTGCTCGCTGCGACGATCACCGTTACCGGCCTGTTGTGGGGCGTGGTGGTGTTCTACCTCGCCCTGAGCGAGCGCCGCGTGGTGCGCCGGCTGACCAATGCCTACATCTCGTTTTTCATCGGCACGCCGCTGATCGTGCTGCTGTTCCTGATGTATTACGGACTGCCGCAGTGGGGCTTGCGCATGTCACCGTTTACGGTGGCGGTGATCGGCTTCACGCTGAATGTTGCAGCCTACAACGCGCGCTATCTGATGACGGCCTACAACGGGCTGGACCAGGCCGAACTGGAAGCTGCCCGCGCGCAGGGCTTCTCCGGCCTGCAGGTGTTCCGCCTGGTCACCTTGCCGCAGGCGCTGCGGCTCGCGATTCCGGGACTCACCAATCAGGCCATCCTCAACCTCAAGGACAGCTCGGTCGCCTTCCTGATCCAGTACACCGAGTTCTTCGCCCAGGTGCAGGAGCTGGCCACGCGTAGCTTCGAGTATTTCAAGGCCTATGTGGCGGCGGGCTTTGTCTATCTGGCGATGGTGTCGGTCATCGTGCTGGCCGCACGCTGGCTTGAACGGCGCTTCATGTTGCCCGGCGTACGCCGCTGAATGGAATCCACGCAATGCCGATGAGTTATGAAGAACACCTCGACGAGGTCACCACTCTGATCACCGAGAAGTACGACGTCGCCGACGAGGACGCCATCGCGATGGTGATGCGCGCCCAGGACGATGAGTACTTCTGCGGACACGACGACGATCCGTCGATGTGCACGCTCGAGCGTGCGCATCAGGACGCCCGCACGGTGTTCAGGAAGTACGCCAAGCCCTGATCCGGCCGCAGCGTACCTGCCACTCCGTCAGCGGACGGAGTATCGTGGTGCCGTCATTGCCTTCATCGTCGATCGACCACATGGAACGTCCTCCCGGCCTGCGCTTCTGTCTGTACGACTCCGCCCGGCTCGATGCAGTAGTCGACTCGATGGCTGCGCGCGCGGCGACGCTGCTCGCCGGTGCCTCCCCTCTGGTGGTGGTGGGCGTGCTGCGGCGTGGCGCACCGCTGGCCGACCGGCTGGTCGAGCGCATGGTGCGGACGAATCGGATATCGCAACCGCTGCGGCTCGATTTGCACGTCAAGCGCTATGCCGACGACCTGCGCCTGCTGCATCCGCATACCGAGCTGCGCGAAGGTGCCCGCGAGGCCGCCATCGACCTGAGCGGACATACCGTGCTGGTGGTGGATGACGTGCTGTACAGCGGTCATTCGATCGCGCGCGTCGTCGCCCATCTGGTGTCGCGTGGTGCGGTGGCGGTGCGGGTGGCGGTGCTGGTCGATCGCGGCGTTGCCGCGCTGCCGGTGCACGCCGACATCTGCGGTCTGCGGCTGGAGGTCGCGCCGGGCGATGTCGTCGAATGCAACGTGCCGCCGTTCGAGCCCGATTGGTGCATCGAGCTGCTGCGTCCCGACCGGAGACCCGACCATGCTGTTTCGTGACCGGCGCGATGCCGGACAGGCACTGGCGCGGGCACTCGCCGCTTGGCGCGGCAGCCGGCCGCTGGTGCTGGCCATTCCGCGCGGCGCGGTGCCGATCGGCGCGGAAGTGGCCGATGCGCTGGAGGGCGAACTCGATGTCGTGCTGGTGCACAAACTGGGCAGCCACTGGAATCCCGAATATGCCATCGGTGCCATCGACGAGCAGGGGCGCGTGACCGTCACCGACGCGGCGGAAGCCGATCCCGGCTGGCTCGAGCGCGAGCGCAGCCGGCGGCTGGCCGAATTGCAGCAGCGCCGTGCGCAGTATTCACCGCAACGCAGCGTGATCGATCCGCGCGGCCGTGTCGTGATCGTCGTCGATGACGGTCTGGCGACTGGTGCGACGATGATCGCCGCCCTCGACGCGGTGCGTG
>JBFHJY010000031.1:0-12405 GCA_041595655.1 Azoarcus sp. | reverse complement strand
GCAGATCCCGCACTGCTGCGCGCCGCGTTGATGCGCGTCATGCGCGCCGTCGGCGAGCGCTTCGCCGACGACTGGCTGGCGCTGTACAAGCGTCTCGAAGTGAACGGCGCCTACCGTTACCACCCCACCGACGCCGGCCGCCGCGCGCTGCGCAACCTCGCGCTGCGCTACCTCGCCGCCGCCGGCAACGAGGAGGGCATCGCCCGCGCCGAAACCCAGTTCGACCACGCCGAGAACATGACCGAGCAGTTCGGTGCGCTGGTCGCGCTGGTGCACAGCGCCAGTCCCGCCGCGCACGACGCGCTGGCCAACTTCCGCACCCGTTTCGACGGCGACGCGCTGGTGATGGACAAGTGGTTCGCACTGCAGGCCGGCGCCTGGCGCTGGGACGCCGGGTCAGCGCCGGTGCTCGAGCGCGTGCGCACCCTGATGGAAGACCCGGCTTTCACGCTGGCCAATCCCAACAAGGTGTATTCGCTGCTCGGTACCTTCTTCCGCGGCAACCCCGCGGAATTCCACACGCCCGATGGCCACGCCTTCTGGGCCGATCAGGTCATCGCACTGGATGCGCGCAATCCGCAGGTGGCCTCGCGCATGGCGCGTTCGCTGGAGAACTGGCGGCGGTATGCGCCAGCCTTGCAAACGTCGATTCGTGAGCAACTCGAGCGCGTGAGGGCTACGCAGGGGCTATCGCCGGATGTGGCGGAGATCGTCGGCAAGGCGTTGGCTGACTGAGGTCGCGACCGGCTTGATCCATCGCAAGTTCGGTCGCTGGGCGGCGTGATAATGTTGAGCCCGATATGACACGTCATCCGATCCTCCCGCGGTTGCGCTGCATTGCGCTGTGGCTTGCCTTCCTGGCAGTCCTGTCGCATGTCGGAATGAGTCTGGCCAGCGTGCAGCACCATGCGCGCATGCTGGGTTCGCACGCTGCGGGGTGGACGGAAGTATGCACGCCATCCGGTACCAAACGCATCGCGCTGCCGGCGGACGGTCGTTCCGACCGGGATGAAGATTCGGCGGCGATGGCCCGGCTGGCCGACTGTCTGGTTTGCGTTGCCGCGGTCTCCAGTTTTCCGCCGCCCGACAGGATCAGCCACTTCCCTGCGGAGCATCAGATCGGCGCAAGGGCGTATCGTCCGGCACGGGTCGATGCCGTCTTCCAGAGCATTCTCTCGCTGCGGCCCCCTCCGCGCGCGCCGCCTCGACATTCCTGAACACTCCTACGGTTGGTCGCGATCGCAGTTCATGCACGTCCTGTGCGGACGGGCACTCTGCGGTCGCGACTTGCATTGAGCGAAATCTTCAGGAATCCGAATGAAAATCCGACACATCAATCGCCCGACCCGGCAGCCTTCGCAGGTTTCGCTGGCAATCGTGCTGCTTGCGCTGACATTGCCGGCATCCGCGCAGGAGGCTGTACTCGACCAGGTCATCGTCAGGGGAGAGGGGGACGCCCCTGCATCGCCCGGGGCAACGGCGGTTTCGTCCGGTGCCATGCGCACCCTGCGCGCGGCGACCAGCGATAGCGCGACGCTGCTGCGCGACGTTCCCGGCATGAGCACCTACGGTGCCGGCGGCGTATCCAGCCTGCCTTCCATCCGTGGACTGGCCGACAACCGTCTGCGCATCAAGGTCGATGGCATGGACCTCATCGCGTCCTGCCCCAATCACATGAATCCCCCGCTGTCCTATCTCGACCCGGCCAGCATCGGTGCGCTGGAGGTGTTTGCCGGGATCACGCCGGTCAGCGTTGGCGGCGACAGCATCGGCGGCACCATCATGGCCAGCACGCCGGAGCCGCAGTTCGCCGCTCCGGGCGAGGGCGTGCTGACGCAGGGTGAAGTGGGCGCCTTCTATCGCAGCAACAACGACGCGCGCGGAGTGAACCTGTCGGCGACCTATGCGACGGAGACCTTCAGCGCGACCTACGCCGGTTCCGTGAGCAAGGCCAACAACTACACGGCAGGTGGGGATTTCAAGGACTGGCGCGAGACCGGTCGTGCCGGGCATGCGCTGTCACTCGATGAGGTCGGCTCGACGGCCTACGACACCCGTAACCACAGTGTCGGCCTGGCCTTCCGCGGCAGTCAGCACCTGCTCGAAGCGCGTTTCAGCGTGCAGGACATGCCCTACCAGTTGTGGCCGAACCAGCGCATGGACCTGCTCGACAACGATCAGCGCAGCGTGAATCTGCGCTATCTGGGTCAGTTCGACTGGGGTTTGCTGGATGCGCGCGTCTATCACGAGTCGGTAGACCACTTCATGGACTTCGGCGACGACAAGCGCTTCTACTACGCCGGTGCGTCAGGCGGGGCGCCCGCCATCAATCCGCTGCCGTGCAGTCCTGCCAGTCCCGACTGTGCCCTCGGCATGCCGATGCACACTGAAAGTCGCACGGTCGGCGGTACGCTGAAGGCCGATGTCGATCTGGCCAACGGTGACCTGCTGCGCCTCGGTGGGGAGTTTCAGCGCTACCGGCTCGACGACTGGTGGCCGGCCTCCGGTGGTGGCATGTGGCCCGACACTTTCTGGAACATCAACGATGGCAAGCGTGACCGCAATGCGCTGTTCGCCGAATGGGAGTCCTTCGCGGCTTCCGGCTGGACGACCGTGCTCGGCGCACGCTACGAGCGGGTGACGACCGATGCCGGCCCGGTGTCGCCGTACAGCGCGGCAGCCCTTGGTCAGGCGCAGGCAGATGCCTTCAATGCCCGTGACCGCAAACGCAGCGACAACAACTGGGAGTTCACTGCGCTCGCGCGCTACACGCCGGATCCGACGATGGACGTCGAGTTCGGCCTGGCGCGCAAGGTGCGTTCGCCCAGTCTGTACGAGCGTTACACCTGGCGCACGCGTGGCATGGAAATGCTGATGGTCAACTGGTTCGGGGATGGCAATGGCTACGTCGGCGACATCGACCTCAAGCCCGAAAAGGCCTACACCCTGAGCGCGACCTTCGACTGGCATACGCCGAATCGTGAGGCCGCTTTCAAGGTCACGCCGTACTACACGCGGGTGAGCGACTACATCGACGCGATCCGTTGCCCGACCACCCTGGGTGCGTCGTGCTCGGCTGCCAACCAGACAGCCGAGGACAGCTTCGTCTTCCTGCAACTGGCCAACCAGTCTGCGCGCATCTACGGTGTCGATCTGTCCGGACACATGCCGCTTGCCAGCAATGCGCTGGGTGAGTGGGGGCTGAACGGCTTGCTCAACTACACCAACGGCAAGAATCTCGACACCGGCGACGGGTTGTACAACATCATGCCGTTGAACGCGAAGCTGGCGCTGACCCACAAGTACCGCGGATGGGACAGCAGCGTGGAGGTGATCGGCGTGAAGGCCAAGACCAGGGTTTCGGACGTGCGCAACGAGGTCGAGACTTCGGGCTACAGTCTGGTCAATCTGCGTAGCAGCCATTCCTGGAAGAAGGCCCGCATCGATTTCGGGGTCGAGAACGTCTTCGACCGTTTCTACCGCCTGCCGTTGGGCGGGGCCTATCTGGGACAAGGCACGACGATGACGTCGGCCGAGGTCGGCATCGTGCCGCGCTGGGGTAACGTCGTGCCCGGCATGGGGCGGTCGATCTATGTGGGAATGAACCTCAAGTTCTGATGGTCGTTCGGGCTGCAGTGAAGCTGCAACCCGGCTGAGTATGTCGAACGGGCCAGTCCGAGGTCTGGCCCGTTCGTCATTTCCGGGTGCCCTGATCAGGGCTTGATCAGCGTATAGCCCTGGGCATCCAGATCAAGGATCCGCGCAACGCCGGCGCTCACCTTCGTAGCATGCGGCGTCAGTTCCGGCTCGTAGCCGAGTTGCCGCGTCATGTTCGAGAAGGTGTTCAGGCAGGCTGCGAAATGCACGCCGCCCTGCGCGACGAGGGAGTTGATCCGTTGTTCGTTCGGGTTACCGGCTACCAGCAGGTTGAGTCCCGGTCCGAAGGCGACGATCTCGATATCGACCTTGTCCGGACCGTATTCCTTGATCAGGTTGTTCGCCACGTTCAGGACGAGGGATTGGGTGCGGACCGAATCGTCGCTGATCTGCAACACGACGTGGCGCTCGGCAAAAGGCTTGCGCTCCTTGTCGTTTGCGGCCATGGCCGGGGTTGAGAGCAGGGCGAATGTCAGGGCCAGCAGAGCGGTGCATTTTTTCATGATGTCTCCTCGGGGGTGTGGTTCTTGTTCGGGAGCCGCGCCGGCCGGCAGGGATCCCGGTTCGACCTTAGGAGCGCATCAGAACAATGTCAATTGCTTATGCAGAGATGTGTTCGATCTCGAGATTATCGATCAGACGGGTCGTGCCGAGCGTGGCCGCTGCCAGCACGACCAGAGGATCGTCTTCCGTCACGGGCGGCTGCAGGTCCGCCTGGCGGCGCACGGCGATGTAGTCGGGCTGCCAGCCGCGTTGGCGCAGGCGGTCCATGGCGACCGTCTCCAGGTGCAGGAAATCGTGGTCGCCGGCGCGCACGGCGTTGCGGATGGCGACGAGTTCGCGATACAGCGTGGGCGCTTCGGCGCGCTCGGCTTCACTCAGATAGCCGTTGCGCGATGACAGGGCGAGACCGTCGGCGGCGCGAACGGTGTCGCCGGCAATGATGTCGATGGGCAGCGCGAACTCGCGCACCATGTTCGAAATCACCATCAACTGCTGGTAGTCCTTCTTGCCGAACACGGCTACGTCGGGCTGGACGATCGAGAACAGCTTCAGTACCACGGTGGCGACGCCACGGAAATGCCCGGGGCGGAATTCGCCCTCGAGGATGGAGATCTGAGCCGGTGCCGGGTCGACGAAGTAGTGCTGTGGTCCGGGGTACATGACCGCGTCGTCCGGTGCGAAGATCAGGTCTACGCCGGCCGCCTCCAGCTTCTCGCAGTCGGCTGCGAAGGTGCGCGGATAGCGCCCGAAATCCTCGCCCTGGCCGAACTGCAGGCGGTTGACGAAGATGCTGGCGACGACCGTGTCGGCGTGTTTGCGCGCCTCGTGCATCAGCGCGATGTGGCCTTCGTGCAGGTTGCCCATGGTGGGGACGAAGGCGATGCGCCCGGCCTTACGGCGGGCGGCGCGACAGGCGGTGATGGTGTCGAGGATCTGCATGGGCGGGGGAGGTTCTGTAGGAGCCCGGCTTGCCGGGCGATCAACGATTGTGGCCTTGCAGCGCGGAATCGCGCGGCGTAGCCGCGCTCCTGCGGTCAGTAGCCGTGCGCCGGGGTCGGGAACAGGCCTTCACGGACTTCGCGCACGTACTCGGCGCAGGCTTCCTCGATGCTGCCGGCGCCGGTCATGTAGTTCTTGACGAAGCGCGCCGGCTTGCCGGGGAAGATTCCGAGCATGTCGTACAGCACCAGCACCTGGCCGTCGCAGTCCGGGCCCGCACCGATGCCGATGGTGGCCATGGTGGTGAGGCTGGCGGTGATCTCGGCGGCGAGTTTGGACGGCACCAGCTCCAGCACGATCATTGCCGCACCGGCTTGTTCGAGCGCCCGTGCGTCGGCCTTCATCTTCGCTGCGCCAGCGTCGTCACGCCCCTGGATGCGGTAGCCGCCGAGCTGGTGCACCGACTGCGGGGTGAGGCCGACGTGAGCGCAAACCGGCACGCCGCGTTCGACCAGAAAGCGCACGGTTCCGGCAACATGTTCGCCTCCCTCGATCTTGACCATCTGAGCGCCGGCAGCCATCAGTCTGGCTGCGTTACGCATCGCCTGTTCGGGCCCTTCCTGATAGCTGCCGAAAGGCATGTCGGCAAGGATGAAGGCACGATTGCAGCCACGCGCGACGCATTCGGTATGGTAGGCCATCTGTTCGATGGTGACGGGCAGGGTGGTCTTCTGGCCCTGAATGACGTTGCCGAGCGAGTCGCCGATCAGCACGGTGTCCACGCCGGAGCGGTCCATCATTGCTCCGAAGCTGGCGTCGTAGGCTGTCAGCATCGTGATCTTGCGGCCCTCGGCGCGCATCTTGCCGAGTTCGAAAAGCGTAACGGGCTTGTCGTTCTGCAGGTAGGTCATGGCGTGCGTTTCCTCCAGCGGCACGAGTGTCCGGCACTTGCGCCCTGCGTTCTGGGGTGAGGGGGTTATCCGGCGTAGTTGAAGAACTCGCGGAAGCTGCGCATGCCGCGCAGGCGTTCGAGCAACAGGTCGAAGTCGTCGTCGAGGTCGACCGGATTGAGAACCTCGGCATCGACGATGAACAGCGGTGCGCCGTCATACTCGTAGAAGAAGCGGGCATAGCGTTCGGCGACGCGCTCGAGGTAGTTCTCGGTGATGCGGCGCTCGGCATCCATGCCGCGCTGGAATACCCGGCTCTTGAGCGTTTCCGGCCGTGCCTGGAGATAGATCACCAGATCCGGCTTGAGCGGCGAAACCGGCGCCATCGAATCGTGGATGCGCTGGTAGAGCTCGTACTGGTCGTCCGGCAGGTTGAGTTCGGCAAACAGCGGATCCTTGTCGAACAGGAAGTCCGACACGATGCGCTCGCCGGTGGCGCAGGCAGCATCCAGATCGCGCAACTGCGAGACGCGTTGCAGCAGGAAGGAGAGCTGGGTCTGCAGTGCCCAGCGCTCCATGTTCTGGTAGAAGCGGCCCAGGAATGGGTTGAGTTCGGGTTGCTCGAGCAGCGGCTGAGCGGACAAGCGCTCCGCCAGGCGGCGAGCAAGTGAGGTCTTGCCGGCACCGATGGGACCTTCGACGACGATGTAGCGGGCCTTGTCAAGCATGGCTTACTCCTTGGCACGTCCCGTCACGGGGGCGATTTCCTGATCGGCAACGCCGGGCAGCAGCAGCGCCACCGGGCCGTGACCGGGGATTGCGGCGTCGGGCGCGATCTCGACCAGCGGCACCAGCACGAAGGCGCGTTGATGCATGCGGGGGTGCGGCACTTCGAGGCCCGGTGGTACGTGGATCACGCGCTCATCATAGAGCAGCAGGTCGAGGTCGAGCGTGCGTGGCGCGCAATGGCTGTCGCGTCGGCGACCGGCTTCGCGCTCGATGTCGAGCAGGTGCGCGAGCAGGGCTTCCGGCGCAATGCCCGTACGGACCTCGATCACGCCGTTGATGAAGTCCGGCTGGTCTTCGACGCCGACCGGCGCGCTGCGGTACAGGGAGGAACGGCGTACCACGGTGGTGTCGGGCAGGGCCGCGAGCGCGCTGCAGGCGTGCTCGAAGCTGGCTGCCGGATCGCCGAGGTTGGCCCCGAACGCGATGAAGGCGCGCGCGGGCTTGTTCGGTGCGCTCATGCGGCGTCGGCCGGTGGCCCGGCAGGCTTGGCGTTGGGCTTGCGACGACGACGGCGTTTGCGCGGGGCGGATTTGTCAGCCGGTGCTTCGCGGACCAGTGCCTCACGCTTCTCGTGGCTGCCTGCGGCGAAATCGTCCCACCATTCGACCAGCGCCATGTCGATCTCGCCGGCTTGGGCGCGCAGACGCAGGAAGTCCCAGCCAGCGCGGTAGCGCGGCTGTTCGATGAGGCGATAGGGGGCATGGCCGGAACGCTTCTCGAAGCGCGGCTGGATGGCCCAGATGTCCTTGATGTCGCCGGCGATCTTGCGCGTGATCGCGAGCTTTCTTGCCTGCACCTCCAGGACGTGGTCCATCGCGTCGAACAGTGCAGGCTGGCTTGGCGCGCCGTCGGCCTTGCGCTTCTCCCAGGCGACCAGGACCTCGTGCCACAACAAGGTGGCGAACAGGAAGCCGGGCGAGACGGATTTGCCGCTGCGTACGCGCTCGTCGGTGTTCTCCAGCGCCAGCCACAGGAAACGCTCGCCCATGGGCTGTTCGAGAATGACGTCGAGCAGCGGCAGGACGCCGTGATGCAGCCCTTCCTCGCGCAGCTGCTTGAGGCATTTCACGGCATAGCCGGACAGCAGCAGTTTCAGGATCTCGTCGAACAGTCGCGCAGCCGGCACGTTCTCCAGCAGCGAAGCCATCTCGCGAATCGGGGTGCGTGCGGCGGGGTCGATGATCAGCCCGAGCTTTGCGCCGAGTCGCACGGCCCGCAGCATGCGCACCGGATCTTCGCGGTAGCGCGTGCGCGGGTCGCCGATCATGCGCAGGGTCTTCTGCTGCAGGTCGGCCACGCCATGGTGGTAGTCGACGATGACGCCGGACACCGGGTCGTAGTACAGCGCGTTGACGGTGAAGTCGCGCCGTGTGGCGTCCTCGCCCTGGGTGCCGAAGACGTTGTCGGCCAGCACGCGGCCATGCTCGTCGGTGGGTGTGGCGCCTTCCTCGTGCAGCGCACGGAAGGTCGAGACCTCGATGGTCTCGCGCCCGTTCATGACGTGCACGATGCGGAAGCGCCGGCCGATGATGCGCGAGCGCCGGAACAGCGCACGCACCTGTTCCGGCGTGGCGCTGGTGGCGACGTCGAAATCCTTGGGCGGCAGGCCGGCGAGCACGTCGCGCACGGCACCGCCGACGACGAAGGCCTTGTGACCGTTTTCCTGCAGCACGGAGCACACCTTGACGGCGCCCGGCGAAATGTCGCCTCGGCGCATGCCGTGCTTCTCTGGCGCAATCAGGGCGGGTTCGGAGATGACGGGGTGCCCGGATCCGGGGCGGCGGAATACTTTGCGCAGCAACTTGCGGATCATCGGCGTCGGAGCGTTGTTCGGTTCATAAGCGCAGAATCATAACCGATGCGGGGGCTTGTCATCGCGGGGCCGCAGGCCGCGGCGATCCCGGCATCGGTTCAAGGCGTTCCAGATGACGTTCAGTCATCAGGCGCCGCCGTGCAGTGACAGCACCGGCCAGCCGGCCAGCTCGGCGTGCGCGCGCAGGGTGTCGTCGGGGTCGACCGCCACCGGGTGGGTGACCCGCTTGAGCAACGGCAGGTCGTTGAGCGAATCGCTGTAGAACCAGGTCCGGTCGAAACTGCCCCAGTGCATGCCGATGCTCTCCAGCCATTCCTCGACGCGGGTGATCTTGCCGGCCTTGAACGAGGGCATGCCGCGCGGCTTGCCGGTGAACTGGCCTTTCTCCTGCGCCGGGATCGTGCCGATCAGGTGCGGAATGCCGAATTCGCGCGCGATCGGCCCGGTCACGAAGCTGTTGGTGGCGGTGACGATGGCCACCACGGCATCGCTGGAGAGATGCTTGTTGACCAGCGCGCGGGCGTCGTCGCTGATCATCGGCAAGATGCGCTCGCGCATGAATTCGACGTGCCAGGCGTCGAGCTGGGCGCGGTCGTGGCGCGCCAGCGGGGCGAGCTGGAATTCGAGAAACTCGAAGATGTCCAGCGTGCCGGCCATGTACTGCTCGTAGAACAGCTTGTTGTGCGCTTCATGCACCTCGGGGTCGACCACGCCCTTGCCGATCAGGAATTGTGCCCACTCGAAGTCCGAGTCGCCGGCGAGCAGGGTTTTGTCGAGGTCGAAAAGCACCAGATCCACGGAATGTCCTTTGTTGTTTCAGTTGTCCAGGCCCGGCTGCATCACTTCGCGCAGCAGCGCGAGGGTGACCGGGCGTTTGAGTTCGAGCGAAGCCGCGTCGAGCGCTTCGACGACGGCCACCAGGCTGGGCAGGTCGCGCCGACCGTGGCGCAGCAGAAAGGCCACGACCTCGTCGGGCAGCTTCATGCCACGTCGTCCGGCCAGCGTGGTGAGGATGGCGGCACGCGTTGCGTCGTCGAGCGGGCGCAGTTCGAACACCAGCGTCTGGCCGATGCGGGTGCGCAGGTCCTCCCGCACGGTCAGGCTGCGCGGCGGCTGCGGGCCGGCCAGCAGGAGGGTCTGATTGTACGTGGGCGAGCGGTTGAAGGTGTTGAACAGCGCGATCTGCGCGGTGTCGCCGAGGCGCTCGATGTCATCGACGGCGAGCAGCAGCCCGGGCGTGTCGGGGAGGGATGCGCCAACGTGTGCGGCGCTCAGCTGCAGTGCCGGTCGGCCGGCCTGGCTCGCGGCTTCGACGGTGGCGGCCAGCAGATGGCTGCGCCCGCTGCCGGCCGGTCCCCACAGGTAGAGATGGCCGGCGCCGAGCACGGTCTGATGCAGCGCGCGCAGCAGCTCTTCGTTTTCGCCCGCGATGAAGTTGTCCAGCGTCGGCGGAGCGTCGGCGCGCAGATCCAGCAGCAGTTGTTTCATTCAGGGCGCTCGGCCTTGCCGTCCTTGCCGAGATAAAGCGGGCTTTCCAGCCAGGCGCCGCGCACTTCGCGCAGGCCGACGAGGATGGCGGCACTGACCGGCAGTGCCACCAGCATGCCGACAAAGCCGAACAGCTGTCCGAAGGCCATCAGCGCAAAGATCACGGCCAGCGGGTGCAGGCCGATGCGCTCACCCACCAGATACGGTGTCAGCGCGTAGCTCTCGAGCAGCTGCCCCAGGCCATACACCACGGCAACGCCGATCAGCAGCGTGACGCCATCGCCCTGCAGCAGTGCTGCGAGGATGGCGAGGATCAGCCCGCCGCCAAAGCCGACGAAGGGGATGAACGACAGCAGGCCTGTGATGATGCCGACCGGCAGTGCAAAGGACAGGCCGGCGATCCACAGGCCGACGCTGTAGAAGGTGGCTAGGATCAGCATCACCGACAGCTGACCGCGCAGGAACTCGGACATCACCTTGTCGATGTCACCGACGACCTGCGAGGTGCGTGCGAGCATGGGGCGGGGGATGAATTCGCGCACGGCCGGAATGATGCGCGGCCATTCCTGCAGCAGGTAGAACATCACCACCGGGATCAGCACCAGATTGGCGGCCACGCCGATTAAGGCCATGCCGCCCTCGCGGGCGTGGCTGAGCAAGGTCGGGAGCAGGTCGCGCGCCTGCTGCTGGTGTTCGGCCAGCCACTCGCGCAGCGAGGCTACATCGAGGCTGATGTTGGTGCCGAGACGCTCGTTGATCAGCGGCAGGAAACGTGAATCCAGCGCTTCGATCAGTTCCGGCAGGCGTGCGATCAATGCCGCGACCTCGCGCCAGAATACCGGCACCACGATCAGCAGCAGTAGCAGCACGGAGGCGCCCATGGCAAGGATCACCAGCAGCACCGCGAGAGGCCGGGGCAGGCGCTTTGAAACCAGCCAGTTCACCGCGGGATCGGAGACGTAGGCGAAGACGGCTCCGACGATGAAGGGGGCCAGGATCGGACCCAGCAGCCACATCAGCACAAGCAGGGCGATGCCGGCGGCGGCCCACAGGGCGGTGTGCAACAGGTCGGCGCGGGGAGGGGGCATTTCGAGTAAAATCTCGTCTTTGTGCGGCGGCCCGTCCGGGCCGTCGGGCCCCGTAATGTAGCCCCTGGCCGTTGCGTCCTCAAGCGCGCTGCTGGCCACGGGCATCTCCCGAAGCGAGAGGAACGACCTTGACCTCCCTGACCTATCGTGATGCCGGCGTGGATATCGATGCCGGCGATGCCCTCGTCGATCGCATCAAGCCGTTCGCCAAAGCCACCATGCGACCCGAGGTAATGGGCGGCATCGGCGGTTTCGGCGCCTTGTTCGAGCTGTCGAAGAAGTATCGCGAGCCGGTGCTGGTGTCCGGTACCGATGGTGTCGGCACCAAGCTGCGCCTGGCCTTCGATCTCGACCGTCACGACACCGTGGGCCAGGATCTGGTCGCGATGAGCGTCAATGACATCCTGGTGCAGGGCGCCGAGCCGCTGTTCTTCCTCGATTACTTCGCCTGCGGCAAGCTGCATGTGGATACCGCTGCCGACGTCGTCAAGGGCATCGCCAAGGGCTGCGAACTGGCCGGCTGCGCGCTCATCGGCGGCGAAACGGCCGAAATGCCGAGCATGTACCCGGACGGCGAATACGACCTGGCCGGCTTCGCGGTCGGCGCGGTGGAAAAGGCCGACATCATCGACGGCAGCAGGATCGCCGCTGGCGACGTGGTGCTGGGGCTGGCCTCCAGTGGCGCGCATTCCAACGGCTATTCGCTGATCCGCAAGGTCATCGAGATCAGCGGCGCCGATCTGTCCGCAGACTTCCACGGCCGTCCGCTGGCCGACGCCGTGCTTGCCCCCACTCGCATCTACGTCAAGCCGCTGCTGGCGCTGATACAGGCTCAGGCGGGTGTCGTGCATGGCATGGCGCACATCACGGGTGGTGGCATCACCGAGAACGTGCCGCGCGTGATTCCCGACGGTCTGACCGCGCGCATCGACGCCGGCAGCTGGCAACTGCCGCCGTTGTTCCAGTGGCTGCAGCAGGCCGGCAACATTGCCGACGCCGAGATGCACCGCGTCTTCAACTGCGGCATCGGCATGGCCGTCATCGTGTCCGCCGCCAATGCCGAGAAGGCCACCGCCTTCCTGCGCGAGCAGGGCGAGACGGTGCACGTCATCGGCCGCATCGACACCGCCCGGGCCGGCGAGCCGAAAACCATCGTCGCCTGATCGCAATGAGCTCCGGTGAACAGCGCAGCATCCTGATCACCGGCTGCTCCAGCGGCATCGGCGAGGCCGCCGCG
>JBFHJY010000030.1:0-12498 GCA_041595655.1 Azoarcus sp. | reverse complement strand
GGCTGACCTGCAGCCGTCAGCAGACGGTCGCACAGCTGGTGATAGGTGGTGACCTCCACCCCGCTCGGCGCGATGCGCGCGACATGGTCGGCCAGCGGGCGGTTGTAGCAGACGTACAGCGCGCGCCTGCCGGCAGCCACCGCGTCGGCCAGCACGGCCAGCGCCAGCTGGGTCTTGCCGCTGCCGGCGGTGCCGGTGACGCGCAGGCGGTGCGGCTGCATCTCGATGCGCCGCCCCCACTCGGCCAGTCCACCGGCCAGCCGGGTGTACAGCGTGACGGCCTGGCCGACCAGCGCACTGGGGTCGGGCGCGAGTTCGAGTTCGTCGGCGAAGAAGCGCTCAAGGCGCGTGAGTACTGTCGCTTCGGCCTCGTCGCTGGCGAGCAGCGCGCGCACGGTGGGGATCAGCTGTTCGCGTCTGGGTGCGTCGATGATGCGCGTCGGATCGATGCCGGCGCTGCCGGCGTCGCGCAGCGTGAAGTCGGGGCAGAACAGCAGAAGATCGAGCACCGGCTCCATACCGTCCAGCGCGGCCTTCAGGCGTGTGCGCAGGTGATCGGCGGTGCGCGCCAGTTCCACGCTGACATTGTGGCGGCGACGGATATGGCGTTTGACCAGCCCTTCCGGTGTTTCGTCGAGAAAGCCGGCGACCTGTTGGATCAGCAGCAAGCGGCCCGAAGGGCCGAGCACCGCGAAGTCGACGGCGCCGAACAGCAGGTGCTCATGCTCGGCGTGCGTCCAGTGGATGCCGTGGAAGACCGTGAAGCCGTCAGGCAGGCCTTCCTCGAGCTCGGCCAGGGTGTCGAGCTTGCGTGCCAGCGCGCCGCTGGCGGGAATCTGGCGCCAGCCTTCGGGGTGGATGCGGGGCATGGTCGGGCAGCCGGGTTGCGGATGCCCGACATGGTACGCGAGGCGACCTGCGCTGCGAGATGCCGTTCAGCCGGCGCTCACCTCGATGCGGCGTGGCTGGGCGTGGGCGTGCTTGGGAATGCGCAGACTCAGTACGCCGTCGCGCAGCTGTGCCTCGATGCCGCCGGTATCCAGTTCCGGACTCAGGGTGAAGGCGCGGCGGAAGCGCGCCAGACGCACTTCCGCATAGGTCGCGTCCATGCCCTCGGGTGCGTCGAGCACGATGGCGCCCTCGATGCGCAGGGTGTCGCCGTCGACGCTGATTTCAAGCTGCTCCCGGGGTACGCCAGGCAGGTCGGCGTGCAGCGTGATGGCTCCACTGTCCTCGAAGATGTCGACCTGCGGCTGCAGGGCCGGCTCGTCGGCCGGCTTGGTGTTTGCCTTGTCGCTCATGATTCTGTCCTCCTTCAAACTCATTGCACGGCGATGCGGCGCGGCTGCAGGGCCTGGCGGCGCTCCACGCTGACGCGCAGCACACCGTCGCGGTAGCGTGCGCTGACGCGCTCGGGGTCTGCGTCTTCCGGCAGCGAGACGGTACGGCGGAAGCGGCCGGCGAAGCGCTCGGAGGCATACACCGGCTGCTTGGTGTCGTCCGGGCGGCCGACCTTGCGCTCACCTTCGATGGTCAGCACGCCGCGTTCGATCCGGACGTGGAAGTCTTCGGCCGTCATGCCGGGCGCGAAGGCGTAGATCTCGATCGTGCCGGGCGTGCTGCCGACATTGACGGACGGAAAGGCGCCGTGTGCGACGGCGCGGATGGAGCCGGGCCGCGTGCCCAAGCCAAACGCCTGCTGCAGTTCGCGTTGCAGGCGGTCGAATTCGGCGGGGAGTCCGCCGGGCGCGGTCAGAAGCGATTCGTACATGGCTGTTCCCCTCTTGCTATGCGCGGCGGCCGGACATCGACCGCCCTGATGCATATATGCCGTCGATCGTGTGCGCTTCAAGTCCCCGTCGATGAGTCTGATACGTGCTTTCCGATGCTTGCGCCGGGTGGATCGGCCAACCATAGTTAAGGTGTCGGTGCGTCTCATGCCCGACGCATGAGCGCGCCTCAACAGGAGGAGCAGTCATGGCACAGTTCCACGTCATCCCCGCGTCAGCGCTGGCCGGCAAGGCGCGCATCGTCTCGCAACCCGAACCGCAATCACTCGAGCAGCTGCTCGCCGAACCGGCGCTGGCGGCAATGACCGACCTGACACGGGTGGCCGCCGTCAGCGTGCGCGCCGACGAGTTGGTCGATGTCGCCCATCAGCGCATGCTCGATCGGCGTGTGCGCATGCTTTTCGCCGTCGATCACGGCGGCTGCGTCGTCGGTCTGATCACCAGCAACGACGTGCTCGGCGAAAAGCCGATGCAGGTCGTGCGCGAACGCGGCGTTCGCCACGACGAGATCCGCGTGCAGGACATCATGCTGCCGGCCGATGCGGTCGAGGCCATCGACATCGACGATCTGGCCAGCGCCCGCGTTGGTGACATCGTGGAGACCATGCGTGCCCACGGTCGCCAGCACGCGTTGGTGATGCGTCGCGATGCCTCGGGTCTGCCGCAGATCTGCGGTGTATTTTCGGCCGCCGACCTGTCGCGTCGCCTCGGCATGCCGGTGGTGCCGATGACCGTCGCGCTGACGTTCGCCGAGATCGAGGAGACGCTGGCGCACGCCTGAGGCGCTTGCACCTGCGCGGCTTGTGCGGGGCGGGGCGACGTGATTTCATGGCGGCTGCCCGCCGCCCGTCACTTACCGCATCCCCCTGCAGGAGCCGCCGTACCTTGACTTTCGCCCACGCCCCCCGCCGTTGCCATCGTGATTTCCGGCCAGGGGATGCGCGGTGAACGGCATCTTCCTCGGCATCGTCCTGATCGCCTTTGCCGCGGCGGCCTGGCGGCAGATCGGCCATGTGCCGGTGGAGGGCCAGCCATCGCCGATGGAGGCCTTGTCCACCGGCATGATCGAGTCGGCCGGCGGGGCGGTGGAGCTGGCGCTGGGCCTGGTCGGCGTGATGACGCTGTTCCTTGGCCTGATGAAGGTTGCCGAGGCCGGCGGCCTGCTGGTGATCATCGCCAAGCTGATCCGTCCGCTGATGACGCGCCTGTTTCCCGAGGTGCCGCCCAACCATCCGGCGATGGGTGCGATGATCCTCAACATGTCGGCCAACGCGCTGGGCCTGGGCAACGCCGCGACGCCTTTCGGCATCCGCGCCATGCAGGAGCTCGACAAGCTCAACACCCGGCCCGGCACTGCCACCAATGCGATGGCTCTGTTCCTCGCGATCAACACCTCAAGCATCACGCTGCTGCCGACCGGGGTCATCGCGATCCGTGCGGCGGCCGGATCGGCTGATCCGGCCGCCATCCTTCCGACGACGCTGTTCGCGACCATCTGCGCGACGATCGCTGCCGTTTCGGCAGCATTCCTCTACCGGCGCTTCTTCCCGGTCGGTCCGCTGGATCCGGACGCCGCGCCGGTCGACCGGCCGTGGGTGACCGCGGAGGGCGAGCGCATCGAGGACACCGGTGCCTATCCGCTGTGGGTGTCGATCGCTGCATTGGGCACGCTGTTTGCGCTGATCCCGTTCACCATCGTCTATGGTCGGGCGATCTCGCCGTGGATCGTGCCGGGGCTGATGGTCGCCTTCCTGCTGTTCGGGGCGGCACGTGGTGTGCGCATCTACGAGGTCTTCGTCGAAGGGGCTAAGGACGGCTTCCAGGTGGCGCTGCGCATCATTCCGTATCTGGTCGCCATCCTGGTGGCGGTGGGCATGTTCCGCGCCAGCGGCGCGATGGATTACATGGTGGCCACGCTCGGCGCGCTCACCGGCCCGCTCGGCCTGCCCGCCGAGGCGCTGCCGATGGCGTTGCTGCGACCGCTGTCGGGCTCCGGCGCCTATGGCGTGATGGCGTCCATCATCAATGACCCGGCCATCGGTCCGGACAGCTACGTCGGCATGCTGGTGACGACACTGCAGGGTTCGACCGAAACCACCTTCTACGTGCTGGCGGTGTATTTCGGTGCGGTGCAGATCCGCCGCATGCGGCATACGCTGGCTGCCGCGCTGACCGCCGATGTGGTGGCGGTGATCGCGGCGGTGGCGATCTGCTCCTACCTGTTCCTGTGATGCGCTCGCTGCTGTTCCTCGCGCTGATGCTGCTGTCCGCTGCGGCGCAAGCGGCGGAGATCCGCGTCGCGGTCGCGGCCAACTTCCAGAACACGCTGCAACGGCTTGCCGTGCCGTATGCCGAGCGCAGCGGGCATCGGCTGTCGATCAGCGCCGGTGCCTCGGGTGCGCTGTATACCCAGATCGTCAACGGCGCACCCTTTGACGTCTTCCTGTCGGCCGACACCGAGCGCCCCGAGCGCCTCGAGACCAATGGATATGCCGTTGCCGGCACGCGTTTCGTCTACGCCTACGGCGTGCTCGTGCTGTGGAGCGCGCGGCCCGGTGTGGTGGACGCCGCCGGAGCTGTGCTGGAGCGGGGCAATTACCGTCATCTGGCAATCGCCGACCCGCGCCTCGCGCCCTACGGCCAGGCGGCCGAGGAAGTGCTGCGCTCGCGTGGGCTGTTCGAGTCGCTGAACGCGGCCGGCCGCATCGTACGCGGGAAATCCATCGGCCAGACCTATGGCCAGACCGCCAGCGGCGCAGCCGAACTGGGGTTCGTGGCGCTGGCGCAGGTGCATACGGAAAACGGCATCGCCGGCTCGCACTGGCTGCCGCCGCGCGAGTCGTACACGCCCATCGGCCAGTCGGCAGTGCTGCTCAAGGGCGCCGCGCAGCCCGACGCAGCGCGCGATTTCCTCGCCTGGCTGCGCAGTCCCGAAGCCCGCGCCGTGATCGAGCAGGCCGGCTACGGACTGGAGTGAGCATGCTCTCGCCACAGGACACGACCGCGCTCTGGATCACCTTCAAGCTCGCCGCGATCAGCACGGTCCTGCTGCTGCTGTGCGTGACGCCGCTGGCGTGGTGGCTGGCGCAGACGCGTTCGCGCATCAAGACCGTGATCGAAGCGGTGGTGTCGTTGCCGCTGGTGTTGCCGCCGACCGTCATCGGCTTCTACCTGCTGCTGCTGCTCGGGCCGCAGGGTGCGGTCGGCGGCTTCCTCGAGCGCATCGGCGTCGGCCATCTGGCCTTCAGTTTTTCCGGGCTGGTGATCGGCTCGATGATCTATTCGCTGCCCTTCGTCGTGCAGCCGCTGCAGAACGCCTTCCAGGCCACCGGCCCGCGCGTGCTGGAAGCGGCGGCCACGCTGCGCGCCGGTCCGCTCGACCGTTTCCTGACGGTGTCGCTGCCGTTGGCGCGGCGCGGATTCCTGACCGCGGCGGTGCTGTCCTTCGCGCACACGCTGGGAGAATTCGGCGTGATCATCATGCTCGGCGGCAACATCCCGGGTCACACCCAGGTCGCGTCGATTGCCATCTACAACCACGTCGAAGCGATGGACTACGCCTCGGCGCATGGTCTTGCAGCGGTGCTGGTGGTGCTGTCGTTCTCGTTGCTGCTGCTGGTGTATGCGATCAACCGCCGCTTCAAGGTGGTGGGGGTGACGCAATGACGATCGCTGCACGTTTGTGGGTGGATCGCGGCGGTTTCATGCTCGATGTCGACCTGGAGCTGCCCTCGCGCGGCGTCACCGCGCTGTTCGGTCCGTCCGGTGCCGGCAAGACCACGCTGCTGCGCTGCATCGCCGGGCTGGAACACGCCGCCGAGGGACGCGTGGAGTTCGACGGCGAGGTCTGGCAGGACGATGCCCGCTTCGTGCCGACCCATGCGCGTCGGCTCGGCTACGTGTTCCAGGAGGCCAGCCTGTTTCCCCACCTGACTGCGCGTAGCAACCTGCTCTACGGCTGGAAGCGTACGCCGCCGGCCGAGCGCCGTATTGGCGAGGATGAAGTGGTGGCGCTGCTCGATCTGGCGCCGTTGCTGCAGCGCCATCCGGATCAGCTGTCGGGCGGTGAGCGCCAGCGCGTGTCGCTGGGCCGGGCCTTGCTGACGAGCCCGCGTCTGCTGTTGCTCGACGAGCCGCTCTCCGCGCTCGACCGCGCCCGCAAGCAGGAAATCCTGCCGTATCTGGAGCGCCTGCGCGACGAACTGGACATTCCGATGCTCTACGTCAGCCACGCCCACGACGAGGTGATCCGCCTGGCCGACCATCTGGTGCTGATCGAGGCCGGGCGTGAACGCGGCAGCGGCCCGCTGCAGGCCATGCTGTCGCGCACCGATCTGCCGCTGGCGACCGATGCCGAGGCGAGCGTGATGATCGAAACCACGGTGGTGGATCACGACGACACATGGCATCTGTCGCGGCTGGCCTTCGCCGGTGGCGAGCTGGCGGTGCCGCGCAGCCTGCGCGCGCCGGGCGAATCGTTGCGGGTGCGGGTGCATGCGCGGGACGTGAGCGTGGCGCTGTCGCGAATCGAAGACACCAGCACCAACAACCAGATTGCCGCGATGGTGGTGGAGATTGCGCCGGCCGACGGCCCGGCCTACGCGATGCTGCGGCTCGACGCCGGCGGCGTGTCTCTGCTGGCGCGCATCACGCACCGCTCGGTTGAGCGCCTGCAGCTGGCGCCGGGGTGCGAGGTGTGGGCGCAGATCAAGTCGGCAGCGTTGCTGGAGGCTTGAGCGGAGGTTGGGTAGGTTGCGTTGAGCTTGCAGGCGAAATGCGACAAGCAGCGGTGGATACGCCGTTGTCGCAATTCGCTGCGCTCATCGCGAGCTACGAGACCGGATGCTTCTGCGTCCGGTACCGCCACCACGGCAGCACGCGGCTCATCGCCAGCACCTCTCCGCAGTGTTCCGGCGCGTAGCCGGCAAGCCCGTGCAGCGCCGATTGCCAAGATTCGCTGCGCAGCAGCTTGAGCAGGGCCTGAATGCCTGATTCGTTGAGCGCCGACTTCAGGCAGGCGAGGTGGTATTGCTCCTCGACCACCGGCACAAAATCCAGCCCGCGCACCCGCGCCGCCGCCTCGATGCCCAGCCCCGCATCCGCCTGTCCCGCGACCACGGCCTGCGCGACCGCGGTATGCGAGGGTTCCGCGCTGTCGTATCCGCGAATCGAATCCGGCGCAATGCCCCGCTCTGCCAGCAGTTCGTCGAGCAGCAGCCGCGTGCCGGCACCGAGTGCGCGGTTGGCGAAGCGCACGCGGCCCCCGGCGAGATCCTTCAATCCGGTGAGTTTGAGCGGGTTGCCCGGCGCCACGATCAGTCCCTGCGTGCGCCGTGCAAAACCGATGATCTTGTGCAGGCCGGGCTTGAGCATGGGCTTGTAGGTGCGATACGCGAGCGAACCGCGCGCCGGATGCAGACGGGTGTGGAAGCCGGCCATCATGCAGCGGCCTTCGTTCAGCGCGCGAATGGCGTCCACGCTGCCGGTGAAGCGGATGTCCAGATGCAGCTTCTGACCGCGCGCCTGTTCCCGCAGCGCCGAGAGCGCGTCGTCGTGGCTGGCATGAAAGCTCAGCACGTGGGTGGAATCGTCGAAGGCCACGGCATAGGCGCGTTCGAGGTCGGCGCGCAGGTGGTCGATCTGCGCCTGCAGCCGTGCCTGGGCCTGGCGTTCGGCCCACAGCAGCTTGGTGCCGAACTCGGTCAGTCGCGCAGGCTGACCCTTCTCCCACACGATCAGGGCATGGCCCAGCTCGCCCTCCCAGCGCTTGAGTTCGCCCCATACGTGGCGATACGACAGCCCCAGCTGGCGGGCGGCGGCGGAGATCGAGCCGTTGTCCTCGACTGCATGCAGCAGATCGATCAGCGGATTGCGGATCTGCGCCGGACCGCGGCTCTCGGCGAGAACGTAGTTGAACTGGATCCTATGCACGGGGCTTCATATTGCTGAAAGTAATCACGAGCAATAGATTACGCGAAATCAGGTAATGAACTCGCGACCATAGGTTGCCGTGCAACCGCATGACAATCGTTTCCCCAGGAGTGTTTCCATGAAGTCAGCATTTCGCGTCCGTCCGTTCCGCGGTCTCCTTGCCGCTTTTGCCATCTCTGCCTTTGCAGCCGGCGCTGTGCATGCCGAGTCCATCGTTGTCGCCTCGACGACCTCGACCGAGCAATCCGGTCTGTTCGGCCACATCCTGCCCGTCTTCCAGAAGGCTACCGGCATCGAGGTGCGTGTTGTCGCCCAGGGCACGGGTCAGGCGCTGGATACCGGCCGCCGCGGTGATGCCGACGTGCTGTTCGTGCACAACGTCGTTGCTGAGGAGAAGTTCGTCGAGGAAGGGTACGGCGTCAAGCGTTTCCCCGTGATGTACAACGATTTCGTGCTGATCGGCGACAAGAAGGACCCCGCTGGCGTGAAGGGCAAGGACATCCACGCTGGTCTGAAGAAGATTGCGACCGCCAATGCCGGCTTCGTCTCGCGCGGTGACAAGAGCGGTACGCATGCCGCCGAACTGCGTTTCTGGAAATCGGCCGGTGTAGACAACATGGGCAGCGGTTACAAGGAATGCGGTTGCGGCATGGGGCCGGCGCTGAACATCGCCGCGTCCTCCGGCGCTTATGTGATGTCCGACCGCGCGACCTGGCTGAACTTCAAGAACCGCGCCGATCTGGCCATCCTGGTCGAGGGTGACGAGCGTCTCTTCAACCAGTACGGCGTGATCCTGGTCAATCCGGAGAAGCATCCGCACGTGAAGAAGGAAGCCGGTCAGAAGTTCATCGACTGGCTGGTGTCGGCCGAGGGTCAGGCCGCCATTGCCGAGTACAAGATCGGCGGCGAGCAGCTGTTCTTCCCGAACGCCAACAAGTGATCGTCTGAAGTTTCTCAAGCGGGGCGTCTGCGGGCGCCCCGTCGTCGTTTACGGGGTTTTCGTAGGTCAGACAAGCGCCGCAGGCGCGCCTCTGACATCCGGCGCCAGCTGTCACATGCGCTGCGCTTATGTGACCTGCTGAACCGTGCCTGCTTTTGCGCAGGGACGCCCCCCGGGAAGGCCGCGCATCACCGTGATAAAGTGGCCCGGTCCGATTGCCTGACCGGAGCCATTGATGCCTTTCGGCACCCCCCCACGTACTGTTGCCGTTGCCTTCACCGGTGCATCCGGCATGCCCTACGGCATGCGTCTGGTCGAGACTTTGCTCGGCGCCGGCGTGACGGTGTGGCTGCTGTATTCGCAGGTCGCCCAGATCGTGGCGCGGCAGGAGATGAACCTCGAACTGCCCTCCCGACCGGCTGAGGTCGAGGCCGCGCTGTCGGCGCGCTTCAAGGCCAGCCCCGGCCAGCTGCGCGTGTTCGGGCGCGAGGAGTGGTTCGCACCGCTGGCCTCCGGTTCCAACCCGGCCGACGCCATGGTGGTGTGTCCCTGCACCATGGGTACGCTCGCCGCGATTGCCGCCGGGTTGTCGCAGAACCTCATCGAACGCGCTGCCGACGTGGCCATCAAGGAGGGTCGCAAGCTGGTCCTGGTGCCGCGCGAGACGCCGTTCTCGGCCATTCATCTGGAAAACATGCTCAAGCTCGCGCGCCTGGGTGTGGTCATCCTGCCGCCCAGTCCGGGCTTCTATACACACCCGCAGAGCGTGGACGACATGGTGGATTTCGTCGTCGCACGCGTGCTCGACCAACTCGGCGTTGCGCATGCGCTGATCCGGCGCTGGGGCGCCGAGGGGGCTGAATGACCGAAGTCTCGCGCCTGCCGCTGTTCCCGCTGCAGACCGTGCTTTTCCCCGGCGGCCTGCTGCCGCTGCGGGTGTTCGAGGCGCGCTACGTCGATCTGGTGTCGCAGTGCCTGCGTGAGGGCTCGGCCTTCGGCGTGAACCTGATTGCCGAAGGCAAGGAAGTGGGGGCGCCGGCGCGCCCGCATGCCACCGGCACCAGTGCACGCATCGTGTCCTGCGACGCGCCGCAGCCCGGCCTGCTGCAGGTGTCGGTGATCGGCGAGCGGCGCTACCGCATCGTCGACACCGAAGTCGGCCCCAACGGCCTGCTGATGGCCCAGGTGGAGTGGCTGGAAGAGCGCACGCCGCAGCCGGTGCCGCCCGAGAACGCGATTCTGGTCTCGGTGCTGCGCGCCATCATGAACGATCTGGGCGAGGAGCTCTTTCCGCCACCGCAGCGTTTCGACGATGCAGACTGGGTCGGCATGCGCTTGGCTGGTGTGTTGCCGATCCCGCTGCGCGCGCGGCAGGCGCTGCTTGAACTGGAACTGCCGATCGACCGCCTGCAGATCATCCGCAGCTATCTGGCGCAGCAGGGGCTGAAGAAGGATTGAGAGGGTCGGTCGCGATGAGCCGTCCGGCGAATTGCGATCTACCGAGCCCGCGCAATCGCATCGAGGATGCGCCGCACCGGCGCTGGCAGGCCGGCATCCTCCAACGCATCGAGCGCAAGCCATTCCAGACCCGGCTTTGCCACGATTCCGGCCGTTTCCGGAACGCGGAGCAGTACCGGCTCGATGTCGAGCCTGAAATGCGTGAACACGTGGCGTACGGTGGCGAGCGCTTCGGACTCGGTGGCAGCCACCCCGAAACTGCGTAACAGCCAGTCTTCGGGTGCATCACCTTCGGCGATTTCCGGCAAGGCCAGCAGACCGCCCCAGATGCCGCTCGGCGGGCGACGTTCCATCAGCACCCGGCCGTCCTCCGCGATCACCGCCACGCGCACCTGCCGCTGCGGCACGGTCCTCTTCGGCCGGGGCTGCGGCAGTTCGGCGACGCGACCCTTGGCCTGCGCCACGCAGTCGCCGGCCAACGGACAACGCGTGCAGGCCGGGCGCGTGCGTGTGCACAGCGTTGCGCCGAGGTCCATCTGCGCCTGGATGTAGTCGCCGCCCTGTTCCGCAGGCATCAGCGCGTCGGCCAGTGCCCACAGCTTCTCTTCGACCGCGCGTTCGCCCGGAAAGCCCTCGATGCCGAAGGCGCGGCACAGCACGCGCTTGACGTTGCCGTCGAGGATGGCGGCACGCTCACCGAAACAGAAGGCGGCGATGGCGGCGGCGGTCGAGCGACCGATGCCGGGCAGTGTGGCGATGTCGATGGCGCGCTGCGGGAATCGTCCGTCGTGCTCCGTCATGACCGACTGTGCAGCCTTGTGGAGGTTGCGTGCGCGGGCGTAGTAGCCCAGTCCGCTCCACAGCGCGAGTACGTCCCCGACCGGTGCAGCGGCCAGTGCGGCGATGTCCGGGAAACGCGCCAGAAAGCGCGCGTAGTAAGGGATCACCGTGTCGACTCGGGTCTGCTGCAGCATGATCTCGGACAGCCACACGCGGTAGGGATCGCGTGTGGCCTGCCAGGGCAGGTCGTGGCGGCCATGCTGCGCGTGCCAGGTCAGCAGGCGCGAGGCGAAGTCGTTCCGCAGGCTCATGCCGCCTCGCGGTCGACCGCAGCGCACAATGCGCGGATAATCGCGGAACCTTTGATTTTGCCCGCCGGTCTGCGTAGCTCTTCCGATCTCCGACCGGCCTCATTCATGTCCCAAACCCCGATTTCCCATGAAACGTTCACGCGCGAGTTCCGCGACGCCCTCGGCATGTTCGCCACCGGCATCACCGTGGTGGCCACGCGTGCGCCGGACGGCAAGCCGATCGGCCTGACCGTCAATTCCTTCAATTCCGTCTCGCTCGATCCGCCGCTGATCGTCTGGAGCCTGTCGTCCAACCTGCCTTGCGTGCCGATCTTCGAGTCCTGCGAATACTACTCGGTGAACGTGCTGGCGGCCGACCAGGACAACATCTCCAATCTCTTCGCCTCGCGCTCGGACGACAAGTTTGCCGGTCTCGACATCGATACCGGCATGTACGACGTGCCCCTGATCAAGGGTTGCTGCGCGCGTTTCGAGTGCCGCAACACCGTGCGCCATGACGGCGGCGACCACATCGTGTTCATTTCCGAGGTCGTGCGCTTCGATCGCGACGAGACGCACTCTCCGCTGATCTATTGGGGCGGGGGCTACCAGCGCCTCTGTCCCTGAGCGCGGGGGACACATACGAAAAAGGCCGGACATTGTCCGGCCTTTTTGAATTCTGGAGCGGGTGAAGGGAACAGCACCCGGTCGCTAACTCGTTTATTACGAACGTCTTTTCCGATCCAGGCGTCACGGAATGGACTCGATTGTGGACTCAAATCTTCGGCCTGGTCAACGCAGGTCGTTGCGGGTGATCCAAAGCGAGCCAAGCACATCCACCAACAGCCAGAGCATCGGATTTCATTCCGAAGTCTATCTGTCTACTGGCACACCACGCCACAGGTTGCAACGGACAAGCGAACTGCCGTCCTCAAAGGACTGGCTCATCATCGACCGGCGCGGCCTCGTCTTTCACTCGCTCGATGAACCGCTTCATGGGCTCCGAGGGTTCGCCCCGGCGGCGCAGCAGGTAGGTAGAGAGCATCGGTGGGATGCCGGCCAGGGGACGAATGGAGATGTCCGGGCGCTGTAGCGTCTGCACCTGCGAGGCGATGGCGAAACCGATGCCGTAGCCGGCGCCGACCAGGGTCAACATCACGCCGAGGCTCGTCACTTCATCGACCAGCTTGAGCGGCGTGCCTGCGTCCTGCAGCAGCGCTTGAATCTGATGGCGGCAGCCCGATCCCGATTCGGGATGGCACAGAACCAGCGGGAACTTCAGGGCTTCGGCCAGCGGCACCTGCACGTG
>JBFHJY010000029.1:0-12675 GCA_041595655.1 Azoarcus sp. | reverse complement strand
GCATGGCCCCGCCGAAAGCGAGGAAGGCGCCGCCGAAATACGAGATCAGATAGCCCCACGGCATGGCATCCGGCAGCTCGGTCTGCGCGATCGAGCGGAACAGCATCAGCGGAATGGCGAAGTTGAAGACGAACACCGACAAGCCACGGTTGGCGGCCTCGTCGAAGGCGCCAAAGCGCGCCGCCGCATAGCCGATGCCGAGCGTGCCGAAGATGGGGAGGATGATGCCGAAAATGATGTCCAAGCAGCCCCCTAGGCGGCCAGGGTATCGAGCCGCGGCAACGCCGCCAGCAGCTTGCGCGTGTACTCGTGCTGCGGGTCGGCCAGCACCTCGGCCGTGCGGCCGGTTTCGACGAGTTTTCCGGCGTGCATCACGGCCATGCGGTCGGAGAGATACTCGACCACACCCATGTTGTGCGTGATGAACAACATGCCCAGGCCTTCCTCATCGACCAGCCGGCGCAACAGCCTGAGGATGCCGGCCTGCACGGAGACGTCGAGCGCGGAGGTGATCTCGTCGCACAGGATGAAGCGCGGCTCCAGCACCAGCGCGCGGGCAATCGCCAGACGCTGGCGCTGGCCGCCGGAGAATTCGTGCGGGTAGCGCCACAGGCTGTCGGGCGGCATCTCGACGCGCTCCAGTAGCGCGGCGGCGCGGGCGCGGCGCTCGTCGTCGCTTTCTCCGACGCCGTGCACGCGCATCGGCTCGATCAGCGTGGTGGCAATCGGCAGGCGCGGGTTGAGGCTGGAACCGGGATCCTGGAATACGACCTGCATGCGGCAGCGCAGGGGGCGCATGTCGTTGCCGGACAGATGCGTGATGTCCCGCCCTTCCAACGCGATGGTGCCGGCCGTGGGCTCGATCAGGCGCAGCAGCGCGCGACCCAGGGTGGTCTTGCCGCAGCCGGATTCGCCCACCAGCGCGACGACCTCGCCCGGATGCACGTCCAGGCTCACGCCATCGACCGCGCGGAAGTGGTCGACCACCCGGCGCAGCAAGCCGCGCCGCACCGGAAAATGCACGGCCAGATCGCGCACTTCGACCAGGGGCGCCGCGTGCGCCTGCCCGCGCACGATGCGCGGCAGGCGCTCGGGCAGCGCGGCGATCAGGCTTTGCGTGTATTCGTGCTGCGGCCGGCGCAGCACCTCGGCGACCGGCCCGCATTCGACCAGCTTGCCGCGGCGCATCACGCCGACGGTATCGGCGATCCGGGCGACCACGCCGAAGTCGTGCGTGATGAACAGCATGCCCATGCCGCGCCGCTGCTGCAGCTCACGCATCAGGCGCAGGATCTCGGCCTGCACGGTCACATCCAGCGCGGTGGTCGGCTCGTCGGCGATCAGCAGCGCCGGCTCGCAGATCAGCGCCATGGCGATCATCACGCGCTGGCGCTGGCCGCCCGAGAGACGGTGCGGGTACTCGCGCATGCGGCTGGCGGCGTCGGGAATGCGCACTTCCTCCAGCGCGGCGCGGATGCGCTCGTGACGCGCGTCCGCGTCCAGCTCGGGGCGGTGCAGCTGCAGGGCTTCGTCGAGCTGTTCGGCGATGGTCATCACCGGGTTCAGCGAGGTCATCGGTTCCTGGAAGATCATGCCGATGCGCCCGCCGCGCACGCCGGTCATCACCTCGTCGTCGGCGCCGAGCAGTTGGCTGCCCGCGCCGGCTTCGTCGTACAGCAGCACCTCACCGGCCGGATGGCGGTGGCGCGCATGGGGCAGCAGGCCCATCATCGACAGCGCGGTGACCGACTTGCCGCTGCCCGATTCACCCACCAGGCAGAAGGTCTCGCCGCGCTGGATATCCAGGCTCACACCATCGACCGCACGCATCCAGTGCTCACCGTCGGACAGCTCGGTGACGAGACCGCGGATCTCGAGCAGCTTCGTCATTGCGCCCGCCCCGAACGCTGGGTGTGCGGATCGACCGCGTCGCGCAGCGCCTCGCCGACCAGGTTGTAGGCGAACACCGTGAGGAAGATCGCGCCACCCGGAAACACCGCCAGCCACCAGTTGAAGGTCGAGGACTGCACGGCCTGGTTGAGCAACTGGCCCCACGACGGGTCATCCACCAGCCCCAGCCCGAGGAAGGACAGCGTGGTCTCGGCGAGGATGGCCGAGGCCACGCCGAAGCTCGCCGCCACCAGCAGCGGCGCGACGCCGTTAGGCAGCATGTGGCGGAACAGGATGGAGGTGAGCGGCAGGCCACTGGCAATCGCCGCCTGCACGAAATCCTGCTCGCGCAGGCGCAGGAATTCCGCGCGCACGTAGCGGGCATAGCCCGACCACGAAGTGATGCCGATGATGATCATCATCATGTAGATCGAGCGGCCGAAGAAGGCGACGAAGGTCAGCAGCAGGAACAGCGTCGGAATGGCCTCGAAGATCTCCACCAGGCGCATGCCGATGATGTCCACCACGCCGGAGAAATAGCCCATCAGCCCGCCGATGACGGTGCCGATGACCAGCGCGATGCCGGTGGCGATGAAGCCGATGCCAAGCGCGATGCGCGCGGCGTGGATCATGCGCGAGGCCACGTCCGCGCCATTGTCCTCGGTGCCGAACCAGTGCGTGCGGCCGTCGCGCGCCGCAAACGGCGCCTCGATGCCGGTGTCGCCGTAGTCGCGCAGATAGTCCTTGGCCGAATACGGAATCGGCGCACGCACGATGCGTTCGATCTGTCCGGCAGCCTCCATCTCGCGGTACTGCTCGTAGATCACCAACGGCGGGGGCGACACCGTGGCCCAGGCCAGCACCGCCACCGCGGCGGTGGCCGCGAACCAGCCGGCAAAACGCAGGAACACCGGCCCGCGCAGCCGCCACGCCACGATGGCCAGCAGTAGGCCGGCGAGCCAGCTCACGTCGGCCGCATCGAGGTGCGCAAAGGCCGGAAAGCGCGTCTCGCCGTCCACCACCAGATACAGCGGATGGCTGTTGGCGATGAACGGCGCGAACGCCGCCACCAGCACCAGCAGCGCCACCCAAGCCAGCCCCAGCCGCGCGCTGGTGCGCAACAGCAGCGCGCCCAGCACCTCGGCCGACCACGGCCGCGACGGCTTGACGATGCTCGTCTGCTCAGTCATAGCTCACCCGCGGGTCGGCAATGGCGTAGGCGATGTCGGCCAGCAGATAGCCGGCCAGCGTCAGCAGGCCGGAGATCAGCGTCACCGACAGGACGAGTTCGCGGTCGCGCGTCTGCACCGCCTCGATGGCGAGCTTGCCCATGCCGTCGATGGAGAACAGGCTCTCGACGATTACCGAGCCGGCCAGCAAACTCGGCAGCAAGGTGGCCGAGACCGTGATCAGCGGCAGCAGCGAATTGCGGAAGACGTGGCGCCACAGCACGGTTTCCTCATCCACGCCCTTGGCGCGCGCGGTGCGCGCGTAGTCGGCGGCAAGGTTCTCCAGCAAGGACGCGCGCGTGAGCTTGGCCAGAAAGGCCAGCCCGCCGTAGGACAGCGCGATCACCGGCAGCACCAGATGCCAGGCGCGATCGAACAGATAACCGGCCTGCACCACCTGCACCCCGGCGGCGCGCGCGACCACCACGCCCAGCACCAGCCCCAATCCGCCGGCAATCGCGATGCGCAGCGCCGAGCCGGGAATACCCGCCAGCGCCCCGATCAGCGCCGCGCCCGCCAGCGTGAGCGCCAGATGCAGCTCGCCCGGCGCGAGCCCGGCCAGATCAGCCGCCATGGCGTAGCCCAGCACCGCACCCAGCACCGCCCCGCCGATGTGCCGCGGACGCCGCGCGGCGGTCGCCACGCCCCACACCAGCAGGCTTGTCGCAAGCGCCACGATGAGCAGCATCAGCAACACGTCCGAACCGCTCGCCAGCCACGGCAGGAAGGTCTGGTCCACCGCCTCGCGCCGCAGCAGCCCGCCGGTGGGGAACCAGCGCCAGTACTGCTCCGAAGCGAAGAAACCGATGAACAGCACGCCCGCCAGCATGGTCGGCACCGACCACAGGCCAAGCAGCACGACGTTGGACGCGACGTCGAAACGCCCGCCGCGGCTACGCGCCGCCTGCACGCCGATGGCGATGGACAGCGCGTAGATCAGCGGAATCGACAGCAGGTTGAGCAGCAGCGTGATGGGCAGCCGCTCGGCCAACAGGTCGGTGACCGGCCGGCCGTAGCGGAAACTCACGCCCAGGTCCGGCCCCTTGGTAAAGGAAAAGGCGCCCAGCGAACCATCCGCCTCGCGCTCGAAGCCCACTGGCGAGATGTTGTTGAGCCAGCGCAGATACTGCACCGGCGCCGGCTGATCCAGCCCGTAGAGCTTGTTGTAGTAATCCTCGAGCGCCTTGCGTGCCTCGGGTTCGAGGTTGCTGCCATCGACCAGCGACTGCGCGGTGAGCCCGCCCGGCGCGGAGGCCATGACAACGAACACCACCAGCGTGATGCCGAGCAGGGTCGGCATCATCAGCAGCGCGCGGCGCAGCAGGTAGTTGAGCATGGGCGGGCTTACCTGCGCCGCTGCTGCGCCGCCGGCACCCACACCTCGACCGGCACGGCGTTGAGGTTGAGGCCCAGCGCGGTGTTTTCCAGGCCGGCGATGCGCGCATCGATGAAGGCCAGGGTGTTGCGGCGGAACAGGAAGGGATAGGGCTGATCCTCCACCATGACGCGTTCGGCCTGACGCCACAGCCCCATGCGACGCTCCTCGTCCACTTCGGAGCGCGCGGCATCGATCAGCCGGTCAAGCTCTGGATTGGCGTAAGAGATGAAGTTGTCGCCGCCGTCCATGTTCTGGGTGGAGTGGAACATCTGGAAGATGTCGATCTCCACGCCGGAGGTCCAGCCCAGCGTGATGGCATCGAAATCCTTGCGGTTGAGGTTGTCGAGCATCACCGACCACTCGGTCGGACGCGGCTTCATGACGATGCCGGAACGGGCGTAGAGGTCGCGCAGGAACAGCACCATGCGACGGGTGTCCTCGTTGTCCTGGAAGTAGGTCAGTTCGAACTCGAAGGGCTGGCCGGCCTCGTCCTCGAGGATGCCGTCAGCGTCGCGGTCGGCGTAGCCGGCTTCCTGCAGCAAGGCGCGGGCGCGCTCGACGTCATGTGGAACCGGCGTGAGCAGCGGATCGTGCTGATTCGAACGCGGGCTGAACGGGCTCACGGCGGCTTCGGCATAGCCCAGCAGCACCTCGTCGATGACGCGCTGCACATCGGTGAGATGGCTCATGGCCCGCCGCACGCGCGGATCGGCAAAGCGCGTCGGCTCTCCGGCACGCTCCTGGTTCCAGGCAATGTAGCTGTAGCCGGCGGTCGGGCTCATGTACTCGTAGTGGTGCGTGCGCGCACGCAGCGCCGGGTCGTCAAGCAGCTGCTGGTATTCACGCGGACGGGCGGAATAGACGTCGATGTCCTGGTTGCGGTAGGTGGTCAGACGCGCGCTGTCGTTCTCGATGACGCGCCACACGATGCGGTCGAAGGAGCCATCCACCGGCCCCCAGTAACGCGGATTGCGTTCAAGCTCGATGCGCCCCTGATCAGGCGTCCAGCCTTCCGGATCGGCGAGCCGGTACGGACCGGAGCCGAGCAGCAGACCGCGGCTTTCGTTGAAGGCACGCGGATCGTCAAGAAAACGGGCGTAGAAATGCTGCGGCATGATCGCCATGCCACCGGCCAGCGACAGACTGTTGAAATAGGGTTCGGAGAAGACGAACTCGACGGTATGGTCGTCCCGCGCGGTGACGCGCTGGATCTTGGCGAAGTAGGCCCGCGCACGCGGTGCGGCGATGGCCTCGTTCATGATAAAGTCGAAGCTGAAGACCACATCATGCGCAGTCAGCGGCGTGCCGTCCGAGAAGCTCACGTCACGCCTCAGGGTGAAGGTGACCTGCAGCCCGTCGGGCGACACCGACCAGTCCTGCGCGATCAGCCCCTGCCATTCGAGCGTGTCCGGGTCACGCACGAGCAGCGATTCGAGCACATAGCCCTGCACCTCGGCGGCATAGGCATCGGATGACACCAGCGGCGTGATGGTCTTGAGCCCGGTACCGAAGGCCAGCATCAGCCAGTCGCCGCTGGCGTAGTCGGGGTTGGCGGCGGCGCGGCGCGCGCGGGCGAAGGCGTCGGCGCCGGTCGTCGCGGCGCTCATATCGCGTCCGGTGCCGGTGCGGAATTCGGCGTTGCGCAGGCTCTGCTCCAGGTCACGCAGCAAGCCCCGCGTGCGGCGGATGTCCTCGGCCTGCTCCTGCATCACACGGGTCATTTCGCCCATGCGCTGCCACTGGCGATCGACCTGGATCATCACCAGCAGGATCAGCGCGGCGACCACGCTGAAGCCGACCCAAACCAACCAACGTCCCTTGCCTGTTGCGTTCTTCATGCGTGCCCGTCCGAAGCTCCGATTTGCGCGTCGGACAAACTTTAACGCAATTCGTGCCGAGCGCCCGGAACCCTGCTTGGCTTACCATCTGGGCTTCTTCAGGACATTCCGGGATCCCGCAATGCTTCGTCCAGCGCTTCTTGCCTCCGCCCTGATCGCCACCCTGCCCGCAGCTCACGCCGACGAGTCCTTCCGCGCATGCCTGAACGGCCTGCGCGCCGAGGCCGCACCGCGCGGCGTGCAGGCCGCGACCTTTGACCGCCACACCAACACGCTGGAACCGGACATGGACGTCATCGCCCTGCTCGATCGCCAGCCCGAGTTCACCACGCCGATCTGGGACTACATGGCAGGCCTGGTGGATGACGAGCGCGTGCGCGAAGGTCGTGCCATGCTGGAGCGCTGGAGCAAGGAGCTGGCCGTCATCGAGCGCGACTACGGCGTCGATGCGGCGGTGGTGGTGGCGGTATGGGGGGTGGAGAGCAACTACGGCGGCAGCTTCGGCAAGCGCCCGGTGGTTCGCTCGCTCGCCACGCTCTCCTGCATCGGCCGGCGCCAGAGCTATTTCCGCGGCGAACTGTTTCACGCGCTGAAGATCCTCGAGGACGGTCACATCGAGCCGGATGCATTCACCGGCTCCTGGGCCGGCGCCTTCGGCCACACCCAGTTCATGCCCTCGACCTTCAACCGCATCGCGGTGGACTTCGACGGCGACGGCCGGCGCGATCTGATGGGCAACACCGCCGACGCACTGGCCTCGACCGCCAACTACCTTGCCCGTTCGAACTGGCGCAGCGGCGAAGCTTGGGGCTTCGAAGTCAGATTGCCGACCGGATTCGACGCCTCCGACGCAGGCCGGCGCAACAAGCAGCCGATGGGCGAATGGGCAAAGCGCGGCGTACTGCGCGTCGACGGATCAGCGTTGCCGAACGACAACAGCGCTGCCGGCCTGCTGCTGCCGGCCGGCGCGGAGGGGCCGGCCTTCCTCGTCACGCGCAATTTCGACGCAATCTTTTCCTACAACGCCGCCGAGAGCTACGCCCTGGCCATCGCACATCTGTCCGACCGCATCCGCGGCGGCGCGCCCTTCGTCACGCCATGGCCGACCGACGACCCCGGCCTGTCGCGCGCCGAGCGCCGCGAGGTGCAGGAGTTGCTGATCGAGCGCGGTCACGATATCGGCGCGGTGGACGGCATGATCGGCACCAACACGCGCCGCGTGATCCAGGCCATCCAGCCGGAGCTGGGGCTGGAAGCCGACGGTCGTGCGGGAAAGAAGCTGCTGGAAGCGCTCAGACAGTCAAGCAGGTAGTCCGTGGGCGCGGCGCTGGCCGCACCCACGCCCGGAAGCTCAGCCCTGACGGCCCTTGCCCAGGGCCGCGGCGACCCGCGACGGGTCGCAGTTCAGATAGGCGGAGGACTGCAGCCATTGCCGATCCGGATACCAGGCAAACACGAACTGTCCGCCCTTGAGCGTGTCCACCACCATGCGCGCGATCTCGGGACGCACCGCCGGACAGCCCTGGCTGCGACCGATCCGGCCCTGCTTCGGGATCCACGTCGGATCGACGTAGTCTGCGCCGTGAATGACGATGGCGCGTTCGCGTGCCCGGTCGTTGACGCCCGGCTCCAGTCCGTCCATGCGCAGCGAGTAACCGTGCTTGCCCTGATAGCTTTCGGCCGCGCGAAACAGGCCGAGGCTGGACTGGTGGCTGCCGATCACGTTGGAGAAGGCACTGGCGTGGTTGTCGCCGGACTTGTTGCCGTGCGCGACATAATCGGTCAGCAGCACCTCGCGCCGCTCCAGATCGAAGATCCACATGCGACGCTCGGACGACGGCAGGGAGAAGTCGATCACGGCCAGACGGGCCGCAGGATCCGCACCATGACTGACAGCGCAATGCATCGCGGAAACGGCGTGACGCAGCACCTTGCGGTCAAGGGCAGGCGCACGCGCGGCAAGGTCTGCGACAATGGACTCCGCGACGGTAGGCATGGCCTGCACCTGCAGACTCACTGCAAGAACACTGCCTGCAGCAAGCAAGCGCCGTCCGATATGCTTCAACATGAATCGCCCTCCCTGTCGTCACGGCCACTGTGCGGGCCGATACGTGTTTCATTGCAGCCCGGTCGGGCGTGAATCGCGGCACAGAGGATGAAGGCAAGACGCAACCATTTCAAGTCCGGAAGCCGTTGTTTTGACAAAATTCCCGTACCGATTCACCTCCCGCATCGTCCTCGCCGGCCTGCTGCTGCTCGCCATCCCGCTTGCCACCGCCGGTGAGCGGATGTCCGACGCACTGTCCGCATTCCGGACGCTGACCGCTCACCAGCCGGTATGGTCAGCCTCCGGGCGCCTCGAAACGCTGCTGTCGCAACTCGATGCAATGCGCGCCGACGGCCTCGACCCACAGGCATACGGCATCGATGCACTACGCGCCGCACGCACGGCGAGCGGCGAGGATGCCTGCCTCGAGACGCTCGCAACGCAGGCGTATCTGCATGCCCTCGACGATCTGACCCATGGCCGCCTGGAACGGGATCAGGTGGAAGCCATGTGGCACGCCGACGCCGCACCTGCACGCAGCGATGCAGCACTCCTCGCACGACGCGGGGCCGAAGGGCTCGATGACATCGCCGCTGCGTTTGCAGCCGCGCGCCCGGACCTGCCGGTGTATGCCGCACTGCGCGAGCACCTGCTTGCGCTGTTCGCCCTTTCCGCCACCCCTGAGCCGCCGCCCGTTCCGGCGGACGAAACCCTGCGGCAGGGCATGACCGACCCGGCCGTAAGTGCATTGCGCGCCCGGCTTGCCCATCACGGTTTCGATGCCCCGCCGACGCTGGAGCCCGCCTACTTCGACGAAAGCCTCGCCGCCGTGGTCGAACGCTTCCAGTCTGCCCACACCTTGCAGACGGACGGTGTGGTCGGACGGATCACCCGAGCCACCCTCAACCTCGACGTGAGCGAACGCATCGCCCGCACGCGAGCGAATCTCGAGCGCTGGCGCTGGCTGGATGCCGACTTGCGGGCAACGCAGGTGCGGGTGGACATCGCGGCAGCCGAACTGCGCTACCTGCGCAACGGCGAACTGCGCTGGACTTCGCGGGTACAGGTCGGGCGCAAGGATCGCGCCACCCCCCTGCTGCATTCGGCCATCAACCACTTCACGCTCAACCCGCCGTGGGTCGTGCCTCCCACCATCCTGCGCAAGGACAAGCTGCCGGCGATTCGCGCCAACCCCGATGTCCTGCGGGAAAGTCGATTGCGCGTGCTCGACCGCAGCGGGGCCGAACTCGACCCCGACACCATCGACTGGAACGCCCCCGGACCGATCATGCTCCGTCAGGACCCGGGCCCGTTCAACGCCCTCGGGCGCATCGTCCTGCGCTTCCCGAACCCGTTCTCGGTGTACCTGCACGACACACCGAGCCAACGCCAGTTCTCCAGCTGGCAACGCAATTTCAGCTCAGGCTGCGTGCGCGTCGAAGGCGCCGTCGATCTGTCTGCCCTGCTGCTCGAAGACGCAGCCGGAATCGACAGCGAACAGCTGGCCACCGAGCTGAGTACCGGCAAGACCCGTACCCTGCATCTGAACGAACCGGTATCCATTCTCATGGCTTACTGGACGGCCGACATCGGCGAAGATGGCGCTTTGCGTTGGCGCCCCGACAGCTACGGCAACGATGCACCCATCGCCCGCGCCCTGGCCGAAGCGCCCGGGCATGACCTGCCGCACTGCGCGCCATGACGGCTTGCAATCTTCGAGCCTGCCCCCATCTGCGGCTGACACAATCGGCCTGACCGGCCCGCACGTCCGACACGGAGTACCCCATGCCATACGATCCGCGCTTCAACCATGCCCTGCCCGGCAAGCCCCCCGGCTTGTTCGCGCGGGTTCTCGCGGTGATCGCAACGGTAGCGATTGCCATCGTCGGCCTGATGTTCTCGGTGGTCGTCTTCGCCATCGCGCTGGGCGTGGGCGTCGTGGTGTGGGGCTGGTTGTGGTGGAAGATGCGCGCGGTGCGCAAACAGATGGAGCAGGACCCGCGCTTTCAGGAAATGCGCCGCCAGAGTGAAGGCGGTAGCAGTGAAGTGATCGAGGGCGTGGTGATCCGCGAGGTGCGCGAGGAGCGTCACGACTGAGCGATGCGCTTCAGCCGAAGCGGCGCAATTCGAAGGCCTCCGCCAGCACGCCGTCGAAACCGGCTTCACGTGCGATGGAACGATTGACCTCCAGCACGCGCGTATCGAAGCCGTGCCCACGGGTGCGCAGGTTGCGCGACTGCTGCGAATCATGCAGACGCAGCAGTCGCGCCTTCCACTCGGCGTCGGCGGCACCGAACAGGGTGTAGATGTCCTCACGCATGGCCAGCGTCTTGGCATCGCGATTGAGCCACGCCCACACCTGCAGGCCATCCCGTACCGCGATGCGTTCGAACATGCTCCAGGTGCGTCGATGCGCCGTGTTGCTGTCCTCGCCATGCGGCATGAACACGCAATGCGGCGCCACCTCGGAGAGGAACGCAGCGACGCGCTCCAGATTCGACTCGTCTTCGCGCTGATGCCCGCGTTCGTCCTCGTCCAGACGCAGGAACTGCAGCCTGTCCTGCGGCAGACCGAAAGCCGCACAACTGGCGCACTGCTCGGCCTCACGCACTGCAGCCTTGGCCAGGGCGGTCGTTGCCCCGCGATAGCCATCCTCCACACCGGAGGCGCCGGTGGTCAGCACCGCAAGATGGAGGCTCCAGTCCAGCCGTGCGAAACGCGCGAGGGTGACCGCAATCGCGTCGAAATCATCCGGATGCGGCGCAAGCACCGCAAGGCGGCCCGCACGCGGCAAGTCCAGGCGGTCCACACACAACGGCGACGGCTGGGACAACTGACGATCCAGAGCCTCGATCAACATACATCCTCCCCTGAGCCGGCATGAAACCGCTGACTTCACCGCCACGCCTGCGGCCGATGGCAGCGCGCCCCTCTGCATGAGCACCAGCGCCGCCGCGACTATGCCGCATGACGCCCGCGCCGAAAACCCCGATCTTGGCCTGCGCACCGCCCAGGACAAAAAAAGGGCACCCCGGGGTGCCCTTCATCAACGACTTCGCAGCGCTCTTCAGGAGAACGGGCGCGGATCCTCGACCGATACGCGGTACTGGTGGGTGATCTTCTCGTCGCTCTCTTCACCTTCCGGCAGTTCCTGCAGGAAACGGGCATCGACCGGCGCCATGTAAAGCGGACGACGGTTGCCGTCGGGCTGGTCTTCCCATTCGAAGACGATGTAGTAACCACCGGCAAAGTTGATCATGTCGAGGGTGAACATCCCGACCATCGAGCCGCCACGGGAGACGAGGCAGCGCACTTTCGCAACATCCATGAGGAATTCCTTGCTTCACCCGCCGGAACGCAATCGCGGCGGGCAGGGTGACTGAATGACGACGCGGCCAAGGCCGCGTCTGCGCTCTGGGCGGAGCAATCCGGGTGAGTTCGGCTGCCCGCGAGGGAAACCGCACGGTATCAGAACACCGGCGCATGGTCCAGCCACGCCCCGCGCGCCCCGTCTTTTCACGGGAATTTGACTTATCTCAACGACAAGCAGTCAGTCCGGCGTAAGCTTGAAAAAAATCAGGCAGCACACGACATGCAGCTCAAGGCCGGCTGACGCTAGAATGAGCACCAGAGGCCGGAAACGTGTTGCCGGGCTTCATATAATCAACTCAACAGGAGGCATCCATGCACGCAGCAGATATCATGACCCGCACCGTCATCACCGCCACCCCGAAAACCGAGGTGCGCGAGATCGTTGACCTGATGATGCAGAACCGTATCAGTGCGGTTCCGGTGGTCGACGACGCCGGTCGCGTCATCGGTATGGTCAGCGAAGGCGACCTCATGCGTCGCGTCGAAAACAACACTGACCGCCGCGATTCGTGGTGGCTGTCGGCCCTGTTCTCCGCCCGCAACGACGTCGACGCCTACGTCAAGTCGCGCGGTCGTCGCGCCGAAGACATCATGACGCGCGACCCGATCACCATCAGCGAGGACACCCCGCTGTACAAGATCGCCCAGACCCTCGAAAAGAAGCACATCAAGCGCGTGCCGGTCGTCACCGGCGGCAAGCTGGTCGGTATCGTCAGCCGCTCCAACCTGCTGCAGGGCTTCTCGACGATGCAGAAGGATGCCGCCGCCGCTGCCGACGACAAGACCATCCGCAACGCGATCGTCAAGGAAATGGAAGACAAGCTGGACATTTCCGGCAACAGCACCAACGTTGTCGTGGTCGATGGCGTCGTGACCCTGTGGGGCCTGGTGCAGAGCGAAGCGCAGAAGAAGGCCGCCGCG
>JBFHJY010000028.1:0-13309 GCA_041595655.1 Azoarcus sp. | reverse complement strand
CAGGGCTTCTGCGATCTGATCGGGTTGTCAGGCGGTGCCGTCGGGCTGATCGGCCTGCCGCATGAGCAGCTGCGGCAGCGCCTCGGGCAGGGGCGGCAGCGCTGGCTGCAGGAGCCGCGCAGCGAGGCCGGTCGCGAGCACCGCCGTTCGGTCGAGGTGATGACGCCGAACGGGCGCGTTCTGGAGATCGACTGGGTGCCGGTCGTCAATGATGGCGAACGCCTTGGCCGGGTCTGGCTGGTGCGCGACATCTCCGAGCGCAAGCAGCGCGAGAGCGAGCTCGAGGCGCTGGCCACGACCGATGCCCTGACCGGTCTGCCGAATCGTCGCAGTTTCCTCGTCCGGCTCGATCGCGCGCTTCATGAGGCGCACCAGTGGCCGGTCGGTGACGGTGCGCTGCTGATGTTCGACATCGACCACTTCAAGAAGGTGAATGACACCTGGGGTCATGCCATCGGCGATGCGGTGCTGAAGCACGTGGCCGACATCATCCGTCAGAACCTGCGACGCAACGACGTGCCGGGGCGGCTGGGTGGCGAGGAGTTCGTGGCGCTGCTGCCGGATGCGACGATCGACAACGCGCTTCAGCTTGCCGAGCGGGTGCGCCGGCGCCTGGAGCAGACCCCGGCCGCGACCGAGGCCGGTCCGATTACGGTGACGATCAGTATCGGCGTCGCCAATTTCGACGGCAGTACTTCGCAGCAGGTGCTGGAGCGCGCCGACGCGGCCCTGTATGCAGCCAAGAGCGCGGGCCGCAACCGTGTCCGTGTTTCCGAGCAGCCGGGCCCCTGAGTCAGTACAGCGTGCCGCCGCAGGCGCGGTAACGCTCCAGCGGGGCAAGCGCCTCGTCGCGCAGGAAGTCGGTGGTGACGGCGATGCCGCGTTGCTGCAGTGACATGATCCAGTCGGTCGGTTTGGCGCCTTCATCGAAACCCACGGCCTCGGCGTCGTCGGCCCGTGCGCCGCATACCAGCGCGCGGATGCCGGAGAAGGGCAGGGCGCCGAGACACATGGCGCACGGCGCGCAACTGCTGAAAAGGGTGAGTTCGCCATGGCGTGCCAGATCGTGGGTGCCGAGACACTGTTGGGCGCGCAGCAGGGCCAGCATTTCCGCGTGCAGGAAGGACGCGTGCGACGGGATGACGCGGTTGGCGCCGACGGCCAGCACGGCGCCGTGGCGGTCGAGCAAGACTGCGCCGAAGGGGCCTCCGCCGTCGTCGATGCTGCGTTCGGCGGCCACGATGGCCAGGCGCATCGCCGCGGTATCGTCGAGTCGGGGGGCGCCCCGTTCGAGTTCGCTGAGCCAGTCCGGCAGGTCGATCACGAGTCGCATTCAGATTGCCCTTGGCTGGCGGGCGGATGCCCGTGCCGGCGATGATAGGCGCGGCCGGCGAGGGGTGTCCACGCTGGTGTGGCGGCCTGTCGATACCTGCAGTATCGGATCAAACGATATTTTGTGTCCTTATCAAAGCCGCCGTTTGGCTTTAACATGCATGCGACACAATTCCCTGCGCCACGCATTGCGAGGCTGCGGAGTTGTTGCGCGTGGCATCGCCGCCGCACTGCCGCCGGAAAACGCCGCCGTTTCGCGCGCTCCGGTCAGGCTTCAGTGGTGTTCGCCGTCCCGGGCAGGCTGCAGGCTGTGCCCGTGGGCCGATCCGCCTGGTCTGCCGACCTTGCGGTTCCGGTATTGAACTGAACGTTTATGGAGATAGACATGGCTAAAGTTGGATTCATTGGTCTCGGTATCATGGGCGCCCCGATGGCGGGCCACCTGCAGGCGGGCGGTCACCAGCTGTTCGTGCACGACGTCAAGGCCCCGCCGGCCGACCTGATCAGCGGCGGCGCCATGGCCTGCGCCAGCGGTGCCGAAGTGGCCAAGAACGCCGACATCATCATCACCATGGTGCCGGACACCCCGCACGTCGAAGCCGTGCTGTTCGGCGACAACGGCGTGGCCGCTGGCCTCTCCAAGGGCAAGATCGTGGTCGACATGAGCTCGATCTCGCCGATCGCCACCAAGGACTTCGCCAAGCGCATCAACGACCTGGGCTGCGAGTACATGGACGCGCCGGTGTCCGGTGGTGAAGTCGGTGCCAAGGCCGCTTCGCTGACCATCATGGTCGGCGGTTCCGATGCGACTTTCGAGAAGGTCAAGCCGCTGTTCGAGCTGATGGGCAAGAACATCACCCTGGTCGGCGGAAACGGCGACGGTCAGACCACCAAGGTGGCCAACCAGATCATCGTCGCGCTGAACATCCAGGCCGTGGCCGAGGCGCTGCTGTTCGCCTCCAAGGCCGGTGCCGACCCCGCGAAGGTGCGTCAGGCGCTGATGGGTGGCTTCGCCAACTCGCGCATCCTCGAAGTGCACGGTGAGCGCATGGTCAAGCGCACCTTCAACCCGGGCTTCCGCATCGAACTGCACCAGAAGGACCTCAACCTGGCCCTGCAGGGTGCCAAGTCGATGGGCGTGTCGCTGCCGAACACCGCCATGGCCCAGGAGCTGATGAACGCCTGCGCCGCCAACGGCATGTCAGGTCTGGACCACTCGGCCCTGTGCCGTGCGGTCGAACTGATGGCCAACCATCAGATCGCCGAAGGCTGATCTGCACATCGGGGCGGGCAGCCAGCGCCGCCCGCCCCGACGGCCGCATTCGCTGAATGCGGCCGTTTGTATTTCGGGCTCCGTACGCGCGTGGTCCGGGCAGGCAGCATTGGGCTGCAGGCCGAAACAGGGAGAAAGTGGTTGGTCGCAGGCATCGCGTGCCGTGACCAGTGCGGTCCCGCAAGGCTTCCGCCGCGACGACGACATGTGTCTGTCACGCTCGGGAAGTATGTTGCGCAAGGATGTGCAGCCGGATCCAGCAATGAACAACAACGTATCAATCAGGACAACAACAATGCGACGCGAACGTAATGCCCGAATCATCGCCACGCTCGGCCCCGCGAGCTCGAGCCCGGAAACCATCCTGGCTCTGTTCCAGGCCGGTGCCGATGTGTTCCGCTTCAACTTCAGCCACGGTACCCACGAAGACCACAAGGCGCGCTATGACGTGGTGCGCGAGGTCGAGCGCAAGGTCGGCCGTCCGATCGGCATCCTCGCCGACCTGCAGGGTCCGAAGCTGCGTATCGGCACCTTTGCCGCCGGCCGCATCGTGCTGCAGTCGGGTGCGCAGTTCACGCTCGACCGCGACACCGCGCCGGGCGACGAGAGCCGCGTGTGCCTGCCGCACCCGGAGCTGTTTGAGGCGGTCAAGGCCGGTCAGTCGCTGCTGCTCGACGACGGCAAGCTGCGTCTGAAGGTGCTCGACAGCAACGGCACGCAGATCCGCACCGAAGTCGTGACCGGCGGCCCGCTGTCTGACCGCAAGGGCGTCAACGTGCCGGACGCGGTGCTGCCGATCCCGGTGCTGACCGAGAAGGATCGCCGCGACCTGGACTTCGCGCTGTCGCTGGGTGTCGAGTTCGTCGCGCTGTCTTTCGTGCAGCGTCCGGAAGACCTGCACGAGGCACGCGAGATCATCGGCGACCGTGCGCTGCTGATGACCAAGCTCGAGAAGCCGCAGGCGCTCGAGCATCTCGACGAGATCGTGCGCCTGTCCGACTCGGTGATGGTGGCGCGTGGTGACCTCGGCGTGGAGCTGCCGCCGGAGCAGGTGCCGAGTGCGTCCAAGCGCATCCTGCGGTCCTGCCGCGAGCACGGCAAGCCGAGCATCGTTGCGACCCAGATGCTCGAGTCGATGATCTCTGCACCGACGCCGACCCGCGCCGAGGCTTCGGACGTGGCCGGTGCCGTGTATGACGGCGCCGACTCCGTGATGCTGTCGGCCGAATCGGCCAGCGGTGCATTCCCGGTGCAGGCCGTGGCGATGATGGACCGCATCATCCGCGAGGTCGAAGGCGATCCGCTGTACCGCACGCTGATCGATGCCCAGCATCCGGAGCCGCTGTCCACGCCGGCCGACGCGATCTGCTCGGCGCTGCGCGGCGTGACCAAGATCGTTGGTGCGACGGCCACCGTGACCTACACGACTTCCGGCACGACCTCGATGCGCGCTGCGCGCGAGCGTCCGACCGCGCCGATCGTGTGCATCACGCCGAAACTCGAGACGGCGCGCCGCATGGCCTTCGTCTGGGGCGTGCATGCCAAGGTCGTCGATGACGTCAATTCGGTGACGGACATGGTCGCGGTTGCGATCAAGGTCACGCACGAGGAAGGCTTCGCCAAGCCGGGTGACATGATCGCGATCACGGCGGGCATGCCGTTCGGCATGCCGGGCAGCACCAACCTGCTGCGCATCGCCACGGTCGAGGGCTGAGCGCTCCGCGCATGAAGCAGAAAAGGGCCGTCAGGCCCTTTTTTGTTGCCCGGCGGAAACGTCGGGGGTGTTGCTTGCAGTGTGTCGCGGTCAGGTGTGTCGAGGGGTTTGCTGCGGGTGAAAGCGGCTGCCGGGAGTGTTTTCAGATCTTGCCCTGGTTCTTCAGGCGGCTCAGCGTTTCGGAGGAGATGTTGAGGTAGGAGGCCAGCTCCTTCTTGGGAATGCGATCGAACAGCTCGGGCTGTTTGCGCAGGAAGCGGTGTACGCGGCCCGGGGCGTCGAGCAGATGCAGCGTGATGGTGTGCGCCATGATCTCGCTCATCAGTCGCATCACTTCGTATTCGAACAGCTGCTTGAGCTGCGGCACGGTCTCGAGCAGGCTGACCCATTGCTGCATCGGCAGCTTCGCCACGCGCGCCTTGGTTACGGAGACTATGCTGTAGGGCGTGGGCGTTTTCAGTCGCCAGGCGGCGTAACTGGTTTCCATGTTGCGCTCCTCGGTGAAGCGCAGAATCATCCGCTTGCCCTGCTGGTTGGTCACCACCCGCTTGAGCACGCCGTCGAGCACGAAATACTGTTCCATCTCGTGCACGCCCTGGTGCAGCAGGAAGTCACCCTTATGGCAGTCGACGACCACGAGATGCGGTTCAAGCGCAGCCATCCCCGCATCGTCCAGCTCCCGCAGCACCAGGTTCTGGCGAAGCTGTACGCGGATGATGTTCTTTTCGGGGTGTTTATCGACTGACGACATATGGTGGGATGGCCCGTTACCCGTCGTGAATACGACTAACGGCGTATTCTCCCGTTAAAGTTGACCGGGGTCAATGATCCCCGCAGAACGCCCTCGCTATGATGCGCTCGCTCGATAGGTCAGGGGTTTCAACAACCTATCGTCGGAGGTGGCAGGCATCCGGCGCCCCAGTGCCCGGCAGACGCAGCAGCAGTGCTGGCGTCGCTGAATGGCTCACGGGGGCAGATTGAACGGCCGCAAGATTTCGGCCCGCCGACGTCCGCCACATTGCTCAACCCAAATTGCAGTTTCCACGAGAGAGCACTCACCATGAACACGACTACGGACACTCCTACCGACACTCAATCCGAGGGTTTCCACATGCAATCGAAGGAAATGACCGACGGTTTCAACCTGCTGATCGATGCCCTGAAGGCCAACGATCTGAACACCATCTACGGTCTGGTCGGCATCCCCGTCACTGACCTCGCCCGTCTGGCCCAGGCGCGTGGCATGAAGTTCATCGGTTTCCGCCACGAAGCCAACGCCGTGAACGCTGCTGCCATCGCCGGCTACATGACGCAGAAGCCGGGTGTTGCCCTGACCGTTTCCGCTCCGGGCTTCCTGAACGGCCTCGTCGCGCTGGCCAACGCCACCGTGAACTGCTTCCCGATGATCATGATCTCCGGCTCCTCCGAGCGTGAGATCGTCGACCTGCAGCAGGGCGACTACGAAGAGCTGGATCAGCTCAACGCCGCCAAGCCGTACGTCAAGGCTGCCTACCGCATCAACCACGCCGAGGACATCGGCATTGCCGTCGCCCGTTCGATCCGCGCTGCCGTTTCCGGCCGCCCGGGCGGTGTGTACCTCGACGTGCCGGCCCAGCTGCTCGGCCAGACCATCGACGCCGTGCGCGGCGCCGAGTCCATCGTCAAGGTCATCGACGCCGCTCCGGCCCAGATCCCGTCGCCGGACGCCATCGACCGCGCCCTCGAGCTGCTGAAGTCGGCCAAGAAGCCGGTCATCATGCTGGGCAAGGGCGCTGCGTATGCCCGCGCCGAGAACCAGATCAAGGAATTCGTCGAGAAGACCGGCATCCCCTACCTCGCCATGTCGATGGCCAAGGGCATCCTGCCGGACAGCCACCCGCAGTCGGCCATGGCCGCCCGTTCGCTGGCGCTCAAGGAAGCCGACACGGTGCTGCTGATCGGCGCCCGCCTGAACTGGCTGCTGGCGCACGGCAAGGGCCGCACCTGGGGCGGTGACCCGGATCGCGAATTCCCGGCCAAGAAGTTCATCCAGATCGACATCTCCGCGATGGAAATGGACAGCAACGTGCCCATCGATGCGCCGATCGTGGCAGACATCGTCAGCGCCATGGATGCCCTCAACGCCAAGGTTGCAAAGGGTTTCCCGAAGGCGCCGAAGGAGTGGGTCGACCTGCTGATGTCCAAGCGTGAGCAGAACGTGGCCAAGATGGCCGCGATGCTGACCAAGGACACCAACCCGATGAACTTCCACAACGCGCTGGGCACCATCGGCAGCGTGATCAAGGGTCGTGATGTCCATCTGGTGAACGAAGGCGCAAACGCCCTCGACTACGCCCGCGCCATCATCGACATGGAGAAGCCGCGTCGTCGTCTCGATACCGGTACCTGGGGTGTGATGGGCGTCGGCATGGGCTACGCCATCGGCGCCGCGGTCGAGTCCGGTGGTCCGGTCGTTGCGATCGAGGGTGACTCCGCCTTCGGCTTCAGCGGCATGGAACTCGAGACCATCGCCCGCTACAACCTGCCGGTGTGCGTCATCATCATGAACAACAGCGGTGTGTACCGTGGTTGCGACCCCAACCTCAACCCGGAAAACCCGAACGACGTGCCGGTCACGTCCTTCGTCAAGAACGCCCGCTACGAGATGCTGATGCAGGCCTTCGGTGGCGACGGCTACTACGTCAATACCACCGCCGAGCTGAAGGATGCCCTCGAGAAGTCGCTGGCTTCCGGCAAGCCGACCGTCATCAACGCCATCATCGACGAGACGGCCGGTACCGAGTCGGGTCGACTGACCAACCTCAACCCGCAGAGCGGCGTCAAGAAGTAATCGGCTGGCGGCGCGGCGAGAGCCGTGCTGCCGTCGATGTCCGGGCGGCACGGGATTGGCCGGCCGCCCGGCTTTTTAGCGTTGCCGGATAGGTGTGGTGTCCGGCCTTGGCTTGACTTGGCCGGCAACGAACCAATACTATCAAAGGTCGAAATCGACGCCTGCAGCTTGCGGCTCGATTACCCCGATCGCAGCTCCGGCGCCCTGTCGAGGCGCATTCCAAGAAGCCCCGCAGGGCATCAACTAACCTGTTTGATAAGGAAGATCATCCGTCATGAGCAAGCCGCTTGAAGGAATCAAGATCATCGACTTCACCCACGTTCAGGCCGGTCCGGCGTGCACCCAGCTGCTCGCATGGTTCGGTGCCGACGTGATCAAGGTCGAGCGCCCGGGTGCCGGTGATGTCACCCGCAACCAGCTCCGCCACGTCAAGGATGCCGACGCGCTGTACTTCACGATGCTCAACAGCAACAAGCGCTCGCTGACCCTCGACACCAAGACCCCGGCGGGCAAGGAAGTGCTCGAGAAGCTGATCAAGGAATCCGACGTTCTCGTCGAGAACTTCGGTCCGGGCGCGCTGGATCGCATGGGCTTCTCCTGGGAGCGCATGCAGGAACTGAACCCGAAGCTGATCGTTGCTTCGGTCAAGGGCTTCAGCGAAGGTCACCACTACGAAGACCTGAAGGTCTACGAGAACGTCGCGCAGTGCGCTGGCGGTGCCGCTTCCACCACCGGTTTCTGGGATGGTCCCCCGACCGTTTCCGGCGCCGCGCTGGGTGACTCCAACACCGGCATGCACCTGGCCATCGGCATCCTGACCGCCCTGATGGGTCGTGAGAAGACCGGCAAGGGCCAGAAGGTTGCCTGCTCGATGCAGGACGCCGTGCTCAACCTGTGCCGCGTCAAGCTGCGCGACCAGCAGCGTCTGGATGCGCTGGGCTACCTGGAAGAGTACCCGCAGTATCCGCATGGCGAGTTCTCCGACGTCGTGCCGCGTGGCGGCAACGCCGGCGGTGGCGGTCAGCCGGGCTGGGTGCTGAAGTGCAAGGGCTGGGAAACCGACCCCAACGCTTACATCTATTTCACCATCCAGGGCCACGCCTGGGCGCCGATCTGCAAGGCGCTGGGCAAGGAAGAGTGGATCGACGATCCGGCCTACAACACGGCCGAAGCCCGTCAGGACAAGATCTTCGACATCTTCGCGTTCATCGAGGACTGGCTCAAGGACAAGACCAAGTACGAGGCGGTCAACATCCTGCGCAAGTTCGACATCCCGTGCGCTCCGGTGCTGTCCATGAAGGAAATCGCCGAAGACGAGTCGCTGCGCAAGAGCGGTTCCATCGTCGAGGTCGATCACCCGAAGCTGGGCAAGTACCTCACCGTCGGCAGCCCGATCAAGTTCTCCGACCTGAAGGTCGAGATCACTGCTTCGCCGCTGCTGGGTGAGCACACCGACCAGATCCTGACCGAGCTGGGCTACAGCGCGGAGCAGATCAAGTCGATGCGCGAGTCCAAGGTCACGTCGGTCTGATCGACGCGTACCGTATGACGAAAACGGCGCCCGAAAGGGCGCCGTTTTCTTTTGTGCGGAACAGATGGGCTCCGCGGCAGGTGACGCACCGGATGCTATATTGGACGGCTGTGATGTACGTCTGCGCGTGTGCCGGGCCTGATCGCCCCCTGTTGGGTCGGTGTTCGGGTTTTTGGCAGTCGTTGACTGCCGTCAATTCATCGGCGCGATCCGATGTGTCACAATTTGACCGTTTAAGTCATCCATCGTCCTGCATGGTGCGTGTTTCCCGGCGGGGCGGCATGGATGTCGGCAGTATTGCTTGCCGCCATCACCTATGCACTGGATGACCTATCACGGAAAGTCGAATCCTGTATTGCGTTAGCTGATTAGGAATCCAACATGAACCAGAAAGTCATCCCGATTACGGTGCAGGGGCCCACGAAGGAACGCCGCCGCATGGCCCCCAAAGGGCGTCGCGTCGATCCCAAGGCGCTCGTCGAAGTGCAGGCCCTGCTCGGTCATGAATCCCGTCAGCGCGATCTGCTGATCGAACACCTGCACAAGCTGCAGGATCACTTCGGACATCTGTCGGCAGCGCATCTGGCTGCGCTGGCGCAGGAGATGAAGCTGTCGCAGACCGAAGTCTATGAGGTTGCGACCTTCTACCACCACTTTGACGTGGTGCGTGAAGGCGAGCAGACACCGGCTGCGCTGACCGTGCGCGTGTGTGACGGTCTGTCCTGTGAAATGGCGGGCGCCAAGGACCTGCTGGCGAAGCTGCCTTCGATTCTCGGCAAGGACGTGCGTGTCATCCACGCCCCCTGTGTCGGTCGCTGCGAGCAGGCTCCGGTCGCCGTCGTGCACCAGAACCCCGTACCGAACGCCACGGTCGAAGCCGTGAAGGCCAAGGTCGAGGCGAAGGACGTGTGGCATCACCCGGACGCCTATGCCGATTACGAGGCCTACAAGGAACAGGACGGCTACATGCTGGCGCAGGAGTGCTACGGCGGTGTGCGCGACGTCGAGTCGGTCCTCAAGACCATGGAGGACTCCGGTCTGCGCGGTCTGGGTGGCGCAGGTTTCCCGGCCGGTCGCAAGTGGCGCATCGTCAAGGGCTTCGACGGTCCGCGTCTGATGGCGATCAACATCGACGAGGGCGAGCCGGGTACCTTCAAGGACCGCTACTATCTCGAGCGCGATCCGCACCGTTTCCTGGAAGGCGCGATGATCGCAGCCTGGGCGGTCGGTATCGAGGACGTCTATATCTACCTGCGCGACGAGTACCACGCCTGTCGCGCCATCCTCACCGCCGAGCTGGAGAAGCTGGTGGCCGAGCCGCCGGTGCCGAACATGCCGCGCTTCCACCTGCGTCGTGGTGCCGGTGCGTACATCTGCGGTGAAGAATCCGCGATGATCGAGTCGATCGAAGGCAAGCGTGGCATGCCGCGTCTGCGCCCGCCGTACGTTGCCCAGGTGGGCCTGTTCGGTCGCCCGACGCTCGAGCACAACATGGAAACCCTGCACTGGGTGCGCGACATCGTGCAGAAGGGTGCCGACTGGTTCAGCTCGCACGGCGCCAATGGCCGCAAGGGGCTGCGTTCGTACTCGGTTTCCGGCCGCGTCAAGAACCCGGGCGTCAAGCTCGCGCCGGCCGGCACTTCGCTGCGTGAGCTGGTCGAGAATTACTGTGGTGGCATGCTCGACGGGCACAAGCTCTATGGCTACCTGCCGGGTGGTGCCTCGGGCGGCATCCTGCCGGAATCGCTGGCCGATGTGCCGCTGGATTTCGACACGCTGCAGGAGTACGGCTGCTTCATCGGTTCGGCCTCCGTCATCGTGCTGTCCGACAAGGACACCGCTGCCGACGCTGCGCGCAACATGATGCGCTTCTTCGAGGACGAGTCCTGCGGTCAGTGCACGCCCTGCCGTGTCGGCACCTCCAAGAGCGTCAAGCTCATCGAGGGCGACAACAAGTGGGATGTCGACGCGCTGGCCGATCTTTCGCTCGTGATGCGCGATGCGTCGATCTGCGGTCTGGGCCAGGCCGCGCCGAACCCGGTCGACTGCGTGATCAAGTATTTCCCGCAGGAACTGTCCTGACCCCGGTCGGGTACGTTCCGGAACTGATGCAGAGGAATAAAGAATGAACGCGATTACCAAGAACGAAGTGGTGCAGTCCGACGCCCCGATGGTCACCTTCACGCTGAACGGTCGTGAAGTGAGTGGCCGCGAGGACGAGACGATTCTCGACGTCGCCAAGCGCGAGGGCATTCCCGTCCCGCACCTGTGCTACATGGATGGTCTGGAAGCCGCCGGCAACTGCCGCGCCTGTGTCGTCGAGATCGACGGCGAGCGTGTGCTGGCGCCGTCGTGCTGCCGTCACCCGTCCAACAACATGAAGGTCACGACCGACAGCGAGCGCGCCGTCAAGTCGCAGAAGATGGTGCTCGAGCTGCTGCAGTCGGACATGCCCGAGACCGAATACACCCGTCACAACGAGGTGGACTTCTGGTCGCAGAAGCTCGGCCTCGGCAAGCCGCGTTTTGCGCCGCGCGAACAGCCGGCGATGGACCTGTCGCACCCCGCCATCGCGGTGAACCTCGACGCCTGCATCCAGTGCACGCGTTGTCTGCGCGCCTGTCGCGACGAGCAGGTCAACGACGTCATCGGCCTGTCCTTCCGCGGTGCGCACACCAAGATCGTGTTCGACATGGACGATCCCATGGGCGCGTCCACCTGCGTGGCCTGCGGCGAGTGCGTGCAGGCCTGCCCGACCGGCGCACTGATGCCGGCGCGCGACGTCGCGCTGACGGTGCCGGACAAGCAGATCGACTCGGTCTGCCCGTTCTGCGGCATCGGCTGCCAGCTGACCTACAACGTCAAGGACAACAAGATCCTCTACGTCGAGGGTCGTGATGGTCCGGCCAACGAGAAGCGTCTGTGCGTGAAGGGTCGCTATGGTTTCGATTACGCCCACCACCCGCAGCGCCTGACCAAGCCGCTGATCCGTCGCGCCGACGCCCCCAAGAGCGGCGACTTCGTGATGGATCCGGACAGGGTCATGGACGTTTTCCGTGAAGCGACCTGGGAAGAGGCGCTGGAAATGGCCGGCGGCGGTCTGCGCAAGATCCGCGACGAACACGGCAAGAAGGCGCTGGCCGGCTTCGGTTCCGCCAAGGGTTCCAACGAAGAGGCCTACCTCTTCCAGAAGCTGGTGCGCGTCGGTTTCGGCAGCAACAACGTCGACCACTGCACCCGTCTGTGCCACGCCTCGTCGGTCGTTGCGCTGCTCGAGGGTATCGGTTCGGGCGCCGTGTCGAACCCGGTGATGGACGTCGCCAAGGCCGAAGTCGTGATCCTGATCGGCGCCAACCCGATCGTGAACCACCCGGTCGGCGCGAGCTGGATCAAGAACGCGGTCAAGAGCGGTACCAAGCTGATCGTGATGGATCCGCGCCGCACCGACATCGCCCGTCACGCCCACCGCGTGCTGCAGTTCAAGCCGGACATGGACGTGCCCCTGCTCAACGCGATGATGAACGTCATCGTCAGCGAAGGGCTGGTCGACAAGGACTTCGTTGCCAACCGCACCAGCGGTTACGAGGAGCTCGAGAAGAACGTCGCCGCCTACACGCCGGAGAAGATGGCGCCGATCTGCGGTATCGACGCCGAGACCATCCGTTACGTCGCGCGTCTGTACGCCACCTCCAAGGCCTCGATGATCCTGTGGGGCATGGGTGTGTCGCAGCACGTGCATGGCACGGACAACGCCCGTTGCCTGATCGCGCTGTCGCTGATGACCGGCCAGATCGGCAAGCCGGGTTCCGGCCTGCATCCGCTGCGCGGCCAGAACAACGTGCAGGGCGCCTCGGACGCCGGCCTGATCCCGATGGTCTATCCGGACTACCAGAGCGTGGCCGATCCGGAGATCCGGTCCAAGTTCGCCAAGGCCTGGAACGTGTCGGAGGATTCGCTCGATCCCAAGCCCGGCCTGACCGTGGTGGAGATCATGCACGCCATCGACCGTGGCGAGATCCGCGGCATGTACGTGCAGGGCGAGAACCCGGCGATGTCGGATCCGGATGCCAACCACGCGCGTCACAGCCTCGCTTCGCTCGATCTGCTGGTCGTGCAGGACATCTTCCTGACCGAAACCGCCTATCTGGCCGACGTGATCCTGCCGGCCTCCGCCTTCCCGGAGAAGGACGGCACCTTCACCAACACCGACCGTCTGGTGCAGATGGGTCGTGCGGCCATCAAGCCGCCGGGCGATGCCCGTCAGGACCTGCTCATCATCCAGGACATCGCCAACAAGCTCGGTTGCGGCTGGAACTACAAGCACGTCTCCGAAGTGTTCGACGAGATGCGCAAGACCATGCCGAGCATCGGCGGCATCACCTGGGACCGTCTGGAGAAGGAAGACGCGGTCGTCTATCCGTGCGAGAAGGAAGGCGATCCGGGCGAGCCGGTGGTCTTCGTCGACAGCTTCCCGACCAAGAGCGGTCGTGCGCGCTTCGTGCCGGCGGACATCGAGGGGCTGTGCGCGGACTGCCACGGTGACGAGTCCCGCGAAGCCGAGGTGGGGCAGAAGATGTATGCCCTGGTGCTCGGCGCCGAGGAGGCCCTGGACCAGGCCGAGGCGCTGGT
>JBFHJY010000027.1:0-13349 GCA_041595655.1 Azoarcus sp. | reverse complement strand
GCTCAAGCTCGCCCATCGCAAGCCCTGGCGCATCCATTCCATCTTCGCCACCGCCGACCACAACACGCCGACCGATCACTGGGATCAGGGCATCCAGGATCCGGTGTCGCGTCAGCAGGTCGAGACGCTGGACAGCAACATCCGTGAGGTCGGTGCTCTGGCCTACTTCCCGTTCAAGGATGCGCGTCAGGGCATCGTGCATGTCATCGGGCCGGAGAACGGTGCGACGCTGCCGGGCATGACCGTGGTGTGCGGCGATTCGCATACCTCCACGCATGGTGCCTTCGGCTGTCTGGCGCACGGCATCGGTACTTCGGAAGTCGAGCATGTGATGGCCACGCAGTGCCTGCTGCAGAAGAAATCCAGAAGCATGCTGGTGCGTGTCGATGGCGAACTGCCGCGCGGTGTCACCGCCAAGGACATCGTGCTCGCCATCATCGGCAAGATCGGCACTGCCGGCGGCACGGGCTACGCCATCGAGTTCGGCGGCAGTGCGATCCGTGCGCTATCGATGGAAGGGCGCATGACGATCTGCAACATGGCCATTGAGGCCGGTGCGCGTGCCGGCATGGTGGCGGTCGACGAAACCACCATCGAGTACGTCAAGGGTCGCCCGTTTGCGCCGAACGGCGCCGACTGGGACAAGGCCGTGACGTACTGGCGCACCCTGCATTCGGACGAGGGTGCGCAGTTTGACCGCGTGGTCGAACTCGACGCCACGCAGATCGAGCCGCAGGTCACTTGGGGTACGTCGCCCGAGATGGTCACGACCATCGGCGGTCGCGTGCCGGATCCGGCCACCATCGACGATCCGGTGCGACGTGAGAGTACCGAGCGCGCGCTGAAGTACATGGGTCTTGCGCCCAATACGCCGATGACCGACATCCCTGTTGATCAGGTGTTCATCGGTTCCTGTACCAACTCGCGCATCGAGGATCTGCGTGAGGCGGCTGCCGTCGTGAAGGGGCGCAGGAAAGCCGAGAACGTGCGTCGCGTGCTGGTCGTGCCTGGCTCCGGCCTGGTCAAGCGACAGGCCGAAGAAGAGGGGCTGGATCGCATCTTCCTTGATGCCGGTTTCGAGTGGCGCGAGCCGGGCTGTTCGATGTGTCTGGCGATGAACGCCGACCGGCTGGAGCCGGGTGAGCGCTGTGCCTCGACCTCGAACCGCAACTTCGAAGGGCGCCAGGGCGCGGGAGGCCGCACCCATCTCGTGAGCCCTGCCATGGCTGCCGCTGCCGCAGTACATGGACATTTCGTTGATGTTCGTCAGATAAACTGAACACGCCGGAGATTGCGATGAATAACCTCTCCCGATTCCTTGTGCTGGCCCTGCTGGCCGGTTTTCTCCTCTCCGGATGCAACACCGTCCGTGGCATCGGCCAGGACGTCGAGAAGGGTGGAGAAGCCATCCAGAAGGCTGTGAATTAAATGAAACCGTTCAATATTCTCGACGGCATCGTGGTGCCGCTCGATCGGGCCAACGTCGACACCGACGCGATCATCCCGAAGCAGTTCCTGAAGTCGATCAAGCGCAGCGGCTTCGGGCCGAACCTGTTTGACGAATGGCGTTATCTCGACGTCGGTCAGCCGGGGCAGGACTGCAGCACGCGCCCGAAGAACCCCGACTTTGTGCTCAACCAGCCGCGCTACCAGGGTGCGCAGGTGCTGCTTGCGCGCGACAACTTCGGCTGTGGCAGCTCGCGCGAGCATGCGCCGTGGGCGCTGGAGGATTACGGCTTCCGCGTCATCATTGCGCCGAGCTTTGCCGACATTTTCTTCAACAACAGCTTCAAGAACGGGCTGTTGCCGATCGTGTTGCCGGCCGATACCGTGGATCTGCTGTTCCGCGAGTGTGAAGCGGCCGAGGGCTATCGGCTGGTGGTCGATCTCGCAACGCAGACCATTACGCGTCCGAACGGCGAGAAGATCGCCTTCGAGGTCGATGCCTTCCGCAAGGAATGCCTGCTGAACGGTTGGGACGACATCGGGCTGACCTTGCGCCACGCCGACGAGATCAAGCAGTTCGAGGCGCGCCGCCGCGCCGAGCATCCGTATTACTTTTCCTGAGCCTGCGGGCTCGGACGACAGGAGAATGTTTCAATGAAGATTTGCATTGCCCCGGGCGACGGCATCGGCCCGGAGATCATGGCTGAAGCGGTCCGCGTGCTCAAGGCGCTGGACCTGAAGATGGAGTTCGAGGAGGCGCAGGTCGGTGGTTGTGCCGTGGACGCCACTGGTGACCCGCTGCCGGAAGCCTCGCAGAAACTCGTCAAGGAGGCCGACGCCATCCTGCTCGGCGCGGTCGGTGGTCCGCAGTGGGACAATAACCCGCGCGAACAGCGCCCGGAGCGCGGCCTGCTGCGCATCCGCAAGGATCTCAACCTGTTCGCCAACTTCCGTCCGGCGATCCTGTATCCGGAATTGGCCAATGCCTCGTCGCTCAAGCCGGACATCGTTGCGGGGCTGGACATCCTGATCGTGCGCGAACTGACCGGCGACATCTATTTCGGCCAGCCGCGTGCCATCGAGATGCGCAACGGCGAGCGTTTCGGCTTCAATACCATGCACTATTCCGAGAGCGAGATCCGCCGCATCGGTCGCGTTGCATTCGAGGCTGCGCGCAAGCGTAACAAGCGCCTGTGCTCGGTCGACAAGATGAACGTGCTGGAGACCTCGCAGCTGTGGCGTGAGGTCATGATCGAGCTGTCCGCCGAGTATCCGGACGTCGAGCTCAGCCACATGCTGGTGGATAACGCTGCGATGCAGCTGGTGCGTAACCCCAAGCAGTTCGACGTGATCGTCACCGGCAACATGTTCGGCGACATCCTGTCGGACGAGGCAGCGATGCTGACCGGCTCGATCGGCATGCTGCCTTCGGCCTCGCTCGACGAGAACAGCAAGGGGATGTACGAGCCTTCGCACGGCTCCGCGCCGGACATCGCCGGCAAGGGGCTGGCCAATCCGCTGGCCACCATCCTGTCGGCCGCGATGATGCTGCGCTACACCTTCGCCATGGAAGAAGACGCGAGGCGCATCGAGAACGCGGTGAAGAAGGTGTTGTCGCAGGGCTATCGCACCGGTGACATCTACGAGCCGGGCATGAAGCGCGTCGGCACCAGCCAGATGGGTGATGCCGTACTCGCGGCCCTGTGATCGGGGCAAGACGAACAAGCAGGGGAAGTGACATGAACAAGGTAGGTCTGGTTGGCTGGCGTGGCATGGTGGGTTCCGTGCTGATGCAGCGCATGGAAGAAGAGGGTGATTTCGCCCGCATCGAACCGGTGTATTTCTCGACATCGAACGCCGGCGGCAAGGCGCCGGTGTTCGGTGGCAAGCAGGGTGCCGATACGCTGCAGGACGCAATGGACATCGCGGCGCTGGCCGCATGCGACATCATCGTCACCTGCCAGGGCGGCGACTACACCAAGGAAGTCTTCCCCAGGCTGCGTGCCGCCGGTTGGAAAGGGCACTGGATCGACGCCGCAAGCGCCTTGCGCATGGCCGACGATGCAGTGATCGTGCTCGACCCGGTCAACCGCGACGTCATCGATGCCGCGCTCGCCAAGGGCAACCTCAACTGGATTGGCGGCAACTGCACGGTGTCTCTGATGCTGATGGGTCTGGGCGGTCTGTTCAGGGCCGGTCTGGTCGAGTGGATCTCGGCGATGACCTACCAAGCCGCTTCCGGTGCCGGTGCGCAGAACATGCGCGACCTCATTTCCCAGATGGGCATGTTGCGTGACGCCGTGGCCGATGAACTGGCTGACCCGCGTTCGGCCATTCTGGACATCGACCGCAAGGTCATCGAAACCATGCGTTCGCCTGATTTCCCGGTGGCCAACTTCCGTGGCGCCGCGCTGGCCGGCAGCCTCATTCCGTGGATTGACGTGCCGGTCGAGCACGGCCAGTCCAAGGAAGAATGGAAAGGTGGTGCCGAGTGCAACAAGATTCTCGGCAACCCGCCGTTCCGCAGCGCGGGCAGCGTGCCGATCGACGGCCTGTGCGTGCGCATCGGTGCGATGCGTTGCCATTCGCAGGCGCTGACCATCAAGCTCAAGAAGGATGTGCCGCTTGACGAAGTCAGCGACATCATCGCGAGTGCCAATGAATGGGTGAAGGTCGTGCCGAACGAGCGCGAAATCACCGAGCGCGAACTTACGCCTGCGGCTGTCACCGGCACCTTGACCGTTCCGGTCGGGCGTCTGCACAAGATGGCGATGGGGCCGGAATATCTTGGCGCCTTCACCGTCGGCGACCAGTTGCTGTGGGGGGCGGCCGAGCCGCTGCGCCGCATGCTCGGGATTCTGCTCTAAGGCTGATTGCCGACGCGGCGACGGGAGCGGTGATGCGTGCCGTCTCCCGCCGCGTGGTCGTAGTGTGGTTTCCATGTGGCATTTTTTTCCGGAAATGCCAATGGGAAGCGCTAGTTGCTGCGTGAAGTTAAAGAAGATGCTAGATTTCGCCGGGCATGCTGCCATCTGGGGCATTGTGCGTGGGTTCTGCTCCCTGGCTGTTTTCACTTCTACCGGGTGCCATACACGACCACCTCTATGAAAAATTCTTTCAAGGTTACAGTTCTTGCTGGCGCCCTGGCCGCAGTCCTGCCGTTGCAGGGCAATGCTGCCGGACTCGGCGGGATCAATGTCTTCAGTGCTCTCGGGCAGCCCTTGCGGGCAGAGATAGAGTTGCATGCGACTCCGGAAGAACTCCAGAGCATGTCCGCAGCGGTTCCGTCTCCGGAAGCTTTCCGTCGCGCCAATCTCGACTATTCGCCACTGATGACCGACCTTGAAATGAAGGTTGAGCGTCGCGGTAATCGTTCCGTCATCCGGCTGAGCAGTTCGCGTGTGATCAACGAGCCGTTCATGGATGTGCTGGTCGAGCTGCGCTGGGCGGCCGGCAGTCTGCTCCGTGAGTACACCTTTCTGCTCGATCCAGCCGAGAGCGTCAGGCCCTTAGCGGCCGCTCCCGCGCCTGCCGTGCGGCCTGCCCGCAGTGCGCCGGCGACCACCCGTCCAGCCGTTGCGTCAGGGACGCATGTCGTTCGACGCGGCGAAACAATGAATCGCATCGCCCGAACCTATCTGCCAGCGGGGGCTACCCTCGAGCAGATGATGGTCGCGCTCCTTCGCGAGAATCCGCAGGCATTCGTCGACGGCAACATCAACCGTCTGCGTGCCGGTGCGTCATTGAACATTCCCGACCGTCAGGCGGTTTCTGCCTTGTCAGCGGATCAGGCCCGCCGCGAAGTGCTGGTCCAGAAGGAAGAGTTCGAAGCCTACCGCAATCGGGTTGCCGGCTCGGTCGCTGCGCGTCCTACTGCGACGCCGAAGGAGGCCAGTCGCGAGAGTGCGGGGCGCGTTGAGCCGCGGGTGCAGGAGGTCGTGCGTGAGGCGACTCCCGCCGACAAGGTGGAGGTTTCGGGGGGCACCGCAGAGACGGCAACTCCACCCTCCGCTGATGCAGGTGCCGACAGTCGCCAGGATGCGACGTCCACCCCTGAAGAGGATTTCGTCGCGCTGCGGCGTGAGCTTGAGGAGATGCGATCGCGTCTGTCGGAGCTTGAACAGGTCGTCACGGATCAGCAGGAGATCATTGCAATCCGCGACTCGATGATCGCCGGCATGCAGGGGCAGACGGAGGGCGCGGTGGTTGACGCAGAGCCGGCGGCCGTGGCGGCCCCGTCGTCTGCGCCCGCTGAACCGGCCCAGTCGGTCCAGGCGCCCCAGGCGCCTCCTCCGGCGCCCGCGCCCGTCCCCACGGCGGCCCCCGGTCTGTTCGACAGGCTGATGGCCGACCCCTTGATGCTCGGCGGCGGGGCCGCGATCGTTGGTCTGCTCGCCTTGCTGGGTCTGCGCGTGGCGCGTCGCAGGCGTGAGGATGGAGAGGCCGACAGCTTCATGCCGCTCGGCGAGCCGAATGATGAGCCGCTTTCTGTCGCCAGTCAGCCTGGTGGCGAGAGTGTCGATACCGACACGAGCAGCAGCGTGATGGATGCCGACTTCAGTCAGACCGGACTGTCGGCCATCGATGCGGACGAGGGAGTGGATCCCGTTGCTGAAGCAGATGTCTATCTGGCATACGGGCGCGATGCCCAGGCGGAAGAGATCCTGCTCGATGCCCTCAAGGTGGATGCATCGCGCCATGCCATCTCTTTGAAGCTGCTCGAGGTGTATCAGCAGCGTGGTGATCGTCGGCAGTTCGAGACGATCGCCACCGACCTGTATGCGCGCACGGGCGGCGACGGCGGGGACTGGAAGAAGGCAGCGGCCATGGGGCGCAAGCTGGACCCCGAGAATCCGCTGTATGGCGAAGGCAAGGCCGATGCCGGCGAGGCTTCGGCTGCAACGGCACTGGCGGCTGCAGCTGCAGCCAATGCTGTCAGCACCGGCGGCGGCCTCCTTGAAGATACTCATGTTGGCCTGGATCAAACAGAGCTTCAGATTCCGGGCTACGAGGATGATGTCTCCTCGCAAGAAGAACAGGTTTCCGCTGATGACGAGACGGCTGATCTGGATTTCGACCTCGGCGATTTCGGTCAGATCGGAGCGGACGCCGCGGTCGACCAGTCCCCGGATGCGAATGACGACGATAACGGGCTGGACTTCGAGAAGACGGCCGACCAGTTCCCGTCACTGTCCGGCGAGGATCAATCCGAGCCGGTGCCGAAGCAGGATGCTGGGGGGGCTGGAGACAGCGGTGTGACCGGTGATGCGGGTGATGAGCGTGCTGCGCTGGATCTCGAGAAGACCGAGTTCGATAACAGCGTGCTTGACTTCGATCTGGATCTCTCGGAGCCTTCCTCCGAACAGGTGGGTGATTCCGGCGACGTCGCATCGCTGTCGGTTCAGGGTGAGGATTCTGCATCTCCGGAGTCGGCGAACGGAACCGAGAGTGAGGGCGAGGCTGCGGCCGTCCCCCGGTTCGACGTGCAGGACATGCAGGGCGAGATGGAAACCAAACTTGAGCTCGCGCGCGCCTATGACGAAATGGGTGATCGTGAGGGCGCCCGTGAGTTGCTGGAAGAGGTGGTCAACGACGGCGCAGATGAACAGCGCGAGGAAGCCCGGCGGATGCTGGAACGTCTCTCATGAGTCTGGTGATGGTTAACGCCGGCGATGTCCGAACTTTCGGCGTCGCCGGCTGATTCGTTTACATGCATTCCGGACTGCAGGTTTTTCTCTGGCTCGCCGTCGTCGCGGGCCTTCAGTTTCTTGAAGTGATTCCGCTGACAGTCGCACTGTTCCTGAGCGCGATGCTCGGCGCCTTGCATGCGCCTCGACGCAGCATGCGTCTGTTGCGACGCGTCCGCTTCATCGTGATTGCCATCGTCATTCTTTTCGCGGGCTTCACTCCGGGGGAGGCCCTGATCGTCGATTGGCCGCAGCTGAGCCCTTCGCGCGAAGGCATATGGCTGGCCTATGAGCATGCCGCCCGGGTACTCACCGTCGTGTTGCTGGTTTCCCTGTTGCTGGAGCGGCTGCCCCCACAGCGATTGGTCGGGGCCATTCACGCGCTGATGCGTCCGTTTGGCGCGGTCGGCTTCCCTGCGGATCGCGTGGCGGTGCGAACGCTGCTGGTCTTGCGGTTCGTGGAGGCCGAGAACCCGCCGAGATGGCAGGAGTGGATCAGTGACGACAGCAACGATCTGCATGAGGCCATTGCGGTCGGCGGTGAGTCCTTTGGCGCGGTGGACCGCCTGGTACTGGCGGCATTATTCGGGATGACGCTGATCACGCTCGGGTGGTGGTTGTGGTGAGGATCGCGATCTGCGTGGAGTATGCCGGCGATGCCTTCGAAGGCTGGCAAAGTCAGGCGCATGGCAGAACGGTGCAGGATCACCTCGAGCGGGCCATTGGAGAGATTGCCGGTGGCGCTATACGCCTGCATTGCGCCGGTCGCACCGATACAGGCGTTCACGCCACCGCTCAGATCGCGCATTTCGATTGCGCGGTCGAGCGCCCGCTCAATGCCTGGGTGCGTGGCGTGAATACCCGACTCAAGGTGCCGATCACCGTGCGTTGGGCGCAGGCCGTCGATGATGATTTTCACGCCCGATTCTGCGCGGTGGCGAGGCGTTACCGCTATGTGCTGCACAATTCTCCGACGCGGCCGGCTTTGCTGGCCGCGCGTGCCGGCTGGTTCCATCTGCCGCTTGCGGTCGATGCAATGAGCGAGGCAGCGAGTCGATTGATCGGTCATCACGACTTCACCTCCTTTCGCGCTGCCGGCTGTCAGGGCAAGACGCCGATGCGCTGGATGCATGAGGCGCAGGTACAGCGCGATGGGGAGTTCCTGTTGTTCGATTTCCACGCCAATGGATTCCTGCATCACATGGTGCGGAATCTGGTCGGCGCGCTCGTGATGGTGGGCAAGGGCGCACGTCCGCCGGAGTGGATCGCCGAGGTCCTGCAGGCGCGTGATCGCAGTCTTGCGGCGCCCACCTTTCCGGCCGGCGGCTTGTATCTGTGCGGCGTGGATTACTCCGCTCGATGGTCGCTGCCCGGTGATGGGCGTATCATCGCCATGCCCCGTTTCCCGGTCGTCTGAATGTCCCGCACCCGAATCAAGATCTGTGGCCTGACGCGGCTCGAGGACGTCGATGCTGCAGTCGATGCGGGTGCCGATGCGATCGGCCTGGTTTTCTATCCTCCCAGCCCGCGCTTCGTCGCACCGGATCTGGCCGAGCAGCTGGCGCGACGGGTGCCGCCCTTTGTCAGCGTCGTCGGCCTGTTCGTGAACGCTGAGGAGGCCTTCGTGCGCGACGTGCTGGCACAGGTGCCTCTGAATGTCCTGCAGTTTCACGGTGATGAGTCAGAGCGCCAGTGCGCGGGCTTTGGCCGCCCCTGGATCAAGGCGGCGCGGGTCCGGCCGGGGTTCGATCTGCTAGAATTCGCCTCCCTGCACCGTTTGGCGGGCGGCATTCTGCTCGATGCCTTCTCCCCAGCCTACGGCGGTAGCGGACATCGTTTCGACTGGTCGTTGATTCCGCCCGAAATGAACCGAAAGCGGCTGATCCTGTCTGGTGGGCTGGACGCCGACAATGTGGGCGAGGCTGTGCGCCGGATCCGGCCATGGGCCGTCGACGTTTCGAGCGGTGTGGAACATAACAAGGGCATCAAGAGCGCCGCGCGCATAGCGGCGTTCATCGCTGGAGTTCGCAATGCAGATGGCTGACACCCCCTATTCGTTTCCTGACGCCAGTGGCCACTTCGGCCCGTACGGCGGCGCCTTCGTGTCGGAAACCCTGATTCCGGCGATTGATGAGCTGAAGGCGGCGTATGACGCGGCGCGTCAGGACCCGGACTTCATCGCCGAGTTCGAGTACGAACTCAAGCACTACGTCGGCCGACCCAGCCCGGTGTACTTCGCCGAGCGCCTGACCGCCAAATGCGGCGGCGCGCGCATCTACCTGAAGCGCGAGGATCTGAACCACACCGGTGCGCACAAGGTGAACAACTGCATTGGCCAGGCCATGCTGGCGCGCCGCATGGGCAAGCCGCGCGTCATCGCGGAGACCGGGGCAGGGCAGCATGGCGTGGCGACCGCTACCGTCGCAGCGCGCTACGGTATGGAATGCGTGGTGTACATGGGCGCCGAAGACGTCAAGCGGCAGGCCGCAAACGTCTACCGCATGAAGTTGCTGGGCGCCACCGTGGTGCCGGTCGAATCCGGCTCGCGTACCTTGAAGGACGCGCTCAACGAGGCCATGCGCGACTGGGTCACCAACGTCGAGAACACCTTCTACATCATCGGCACGGTGGCCGGCCCGCACCCGTATCCGATGCTGGTACGGGACTTCCAGTCCGTGATCGGGCGGGAGTGCCTGACCCAGGTGCCGGAACTGACCGGGCGTCACCCCGATTACGTGATCGCCTGCGTCGGCGGCGGCTCCAACGCCATGGGTATCTTCCATCCGTATCTGGAAGTGCCTTCCGCGCGCCTGGTGGGCGTCGAGGCTGCCGGTGATGGAATCGACACCGGCCGACATTCCGCCAGTCTGTCTGCGGGCCGCCCCGGTGTGCTGCATGGCAACCGGACCTATCTGCTGCAGAACGAGGATGGCCAGATCATCGAGACGCATTCCATCTCGGCAGGTCTGGACTACCCCGGCGTCGGTCCGGAGCATGCCTGGCTGAAGGATAGCCTGCGCGCCGAATATGTCGGCATCACCGACGACGAGGCTTTGCAGGCGTTCCATACGCTGTGTCGTGTCGAGGGCATCATTCCGGCGCTGGAGAGTTCCCACGCCATTGCCTATGCGATGAAGCTGGCGCCCACGCTCGATTCCGACAAGATCCTGCTGGTCAATCTGTCCGGTCGTGGCGACAAGGACATGCACACCGTCGCCGAACGCTCCGGGCTGACTCTCTGATTCCTTTCGGGCCGTGCGCGGCCCGCTTTACTCTTCCTGATCATGTCCAGAATCCAGAATACATTCGATGAATTGAAGGCCACGGGGCGGCGGGCGCTGATTCCGTTCATCACGGCGGGAGATCCCGCGCCGGAGGTGAGCCTGTCACTGATGCACGCGCTCGTGGCTGGTGGTGTCGACATCATTGAACTGGGCGTTCCGTTCTCGGACCCGATGGCGGACGGACCGACCATCCAGCGCGCCTCGGAACGTGCTCTCGCGAAGGGCATGAGTCTGCGCAAGGTCATTGAGCTCGTGCGCGAGTTTCGTCAGACCAACACCCGTACGCCGGTGGTGCTGATGGGCTACGCCAATCCGATCGAAGCCATGGGCGTGTCCGACTTTGTCGAACGGGCCAAGGCTGCCGGCGTTGATGGCGTGCTGGTCGTGGATTATCCGCCGGAGGAGTGTCGTGAGTTCGCGCTGAAAGTGCGCGAGGCGGGGCTCGATCCGATCTTCCTGCTGGCACCGACGTCCTCCGAGCAGCGTTTCAGTGACGTTGCGGAGGCGGGCAGTGGTTACATCTATTACGTCTCGTTGAAGGGCGTGACCGGTGTCGGTTCGGTAAACTTCGACGAGGTGCGCGAGCGCATCGCATTGATCCGTGATCGCGTCGGGTTGCCCATCGGTGTAGGCTTCGGCATCCGCGATGCGGAATCGGCGCGGCGCGTCGGTGAGTTCGCCGATGCAGTGGTGGTCGGCAGCCGCATCATCGAAGAAATCGAAAACAGTCCCCTCGAGGAAGTTGCCGCACGCGTTACCGCGCTGGTGCGCGGTCTGCGCGAGGCCCTCGATACCCTGGAAAAGGTAGCGCAATGAGCTGGTTCTCCAAACTCCTTCCGCCGCGCATCAACAAGGCCGGTGTAGCCAAGAAATCCATTCCGGAAGGGCTGTGGAGCAAGTGCTCGGCGTGCGAGGCCGTGCTGTACCGCGCTGACCTGGACAGCAATCAATCGGTGTGTCCGAAATGCGGCCATCACCAGCGCATCCGTGCGCGTGATCGCTTGGACAGCTTGCTCGATGCCGAAGGGCGCAGCGAGATCGGCCGCTCCGTCGTGCCGGTCGACCCGCTCAAGTTCAAGGATTCGCGCAAATATACCGAGCGCCTTTCGGGGGCGGCCAAGGATACCGGCGAGGAGGATGCGCTGATCGTCATGCGCGGCACCATCCATGGCCAACCGGTGGTGGTGGCCTGCTTCGAGTTCGAGTTCATGGGCGGTTCCATGGGCTCGGTGGTCGGTGAGCGCTTCATGCGCGGCGTGCGCGCCGCGGAGGAGTTGCGTGCCCCCTTCATCTGCATCACGGCATCGGGCGGTGCGCGCATGCAGGAGAGCCTGTTCTCGCTGATGCAGATGGCCAAGACCAATGCCGGCCTGACGCGCCTTTCGCGCCGACGCCTGCCGTTCATCACGGTATTGACCGATCCGACCATGGGCGGTGTGTCGGCCAGTTTCGCCTTCATGGGCGACGTGGTGATCGCGGAACCGGGTGCGCTGATCGGTTTCGCCGGTCCCCGCGTGATCGAGCAAACCGTTCGCGAGACATTGCCGGAAGGCTTTCAGCGCTCCGAGTTCCTGCTCGAGAAGGGTGCTATCGACATGATCGTGGATCGCCGCGAGATGCGGGATGCCTTGGCCCGCCTCATCGCCTTGCTCACGCGCCAACCGGCGCTGGAGGCCTGAAGGGCGGTCGCTCGATGAATCATCCCGGCACGCTCGAGGACTGGCTCGGGCTGCTCGAATCACGCCATGCGCAAACCATCCAGCTCGGCCTGGAGCGTGTGGAGGTGGTGCTGCAGGCCATGCAATGTGCCTCGGGTCCGCTCGTCATCACGGTTGGCGGTACCAATGGCAAGGGATCGACCTGCGCCATGCTGGAAGCCATCCTGCGTGCCGCAGGCTACCGCACCGGACTGTATTCGTCCCCTCATCTGTTGCGTTACAACGAACGCGTGCGCATCGACGGCCGCGAAGCTGGCGATGATGCGCTCGTCTGTGCCTTCAACGCAGTCGAGGCTGCGCGCGACGGCGTGGACCTGACCTACTTCGAGCACGGCACCCTGGCGGCCTGGTGGCTGTTTTGCCGGGAGAGCCTCGATGTGGTCATCCTTGAGGTCGGCCTCGGCGGGCGGCTCGATGCCGTCAATGTCATCGAGCCGGATTGCGCGATCATCACCGGCGTGGCCATGGACCATCAGGACTATCTCGGCGACACCCGGGAACAGATCGGCTTCGAGAAGGCCGGCATCTTCCGTCCGGGGCGTCTCGCCATCTGCGGCGACCCGCAGCCGCCGGCCTCGCTGCTCGATCACGCCGCCGCCATCGGCGCACAGCTGTGGCTCAGTGGCCGTGATTTCGGTTTCGACGGGGATCGCCAGCAATGGGCCTGGTGGCGGCTGGAACGACCCGGGGGGGAGTCGCAGGCTTGCGTGCGGCGTGGCGGTCTGGCTTATCCCGCGTTGCGCGGCGCGAATCAGCTGCTCAATGCGGCCACTGTGCTGACTGCCCTGGATTGCCTGCGTGACCGATTGCCGGTTTCCATGCAGGCGGTGCGCGAAGGCTTCATGCTTGTCGATCTGCCGGGACGCTTCCAGGTCCTGCCGGGGCGTCCGACGGTCGTGCTGGATGTCGCGCACAACGTGCAGGCGGCGGGTGTGCTGGCGGAGAACCTGTTCGCGATGGGTTTCTACCCGGATACCTGGGCGGTGCTTGGCATGTATGCCGACAAGGATGTCGAAGGGGCGGTCGAACGCTTGAGAGAGCGGGTCGATCACTGGTGTCTTGTCACGCTGGACGGACCCCGCGGTTTGACGGCCGCGGCACTTGCCGAACGTGTTCGTGCCGCTGGTGGGCAGGGGAGCATCATGTGCTTTGACAGTCCGGCTGACGGCTATCTTGCAGCGCGGAAAAGTGCCGGAGAGGGTGATAGAATCATC
>JBFHJY010000026.1:0-13443 GCA_041595655.1 Azoarcus sp. | reverse complement strand
TCGACCACCACCAGCGGCTCCCCGACGCCGCCGAGCAGCTGCATGCGGCCCGGCGGCGGCAGCAGCCGGCCAGCCACGCGCGCCGCCTCCTCGAAGGCCACACCGCGCACCAGCAGGGCGCCGATCACCGCCAGCACGTTGGAAACATTGAACTCACCGACCATCCCCAGGGCGATATCGGCTTCCTCGCCCTGCCAGTCGACCCGGAAACGCAGGCCCGTGGGGGTATTGGCGATCGCACTGGCCGTCAGCGGCAGACAACCTTCCACACGCACACCCTCACGGCTGTAGCCAATGACATGCCGGCCGAGGGCAACCAGTCGCCCGGCCTGCAGACGACCGAATTCGTCGTCGACGTTGATCACCGCATGCTCGACGCCCGGCAGATCGAACAGTCGCGCCTTGGCGGCGGCATAGACCTGCATGTCGCCGTGGTACTCGAGATGGTCGCGGGTCAGATTGGTGAACACCGCCACGGCAAAATGCACGCCGTTGACGCGGCCCTGGTCGAGGCCGATGGAGGACACTTCCATCGCCACTGCGCGCGTGCCGTGATCACGGAAGTGAGCGAGCATGCGATGCACGCTGAGCGCATCGGGCGTGGTATTGGCCAGCGCCTCGAGCGTGCCGGGCACACCCCACCCCAGCGTACCGATGACGCCGCAGGGAGTGCCGGCCGCGGCCAGCGCCTGCGCAATCCACTGGCTGGTGGTGGTCTTGCCGTTGGTGCCCGTCACGCCGGCCACCCACACCTGGTCGGACGGACACTCGTAGGACAGATGTGCCAGCTCGCCGGATAGTGCGCGCAGCTGCGGCACGGCCAGGCAGGGCACGACGCCCGACGGCAGGCTGAACCCATCGGCCGATTCGAACAGCACGGCGCCCGCGCCGCGCGCGATGGCATCGCTGACATGGTCACGGCCGTCGCTGCGCGCGCCCGGCATCGCCAGAAAGATGTCACCGGCTTCGACCCGTCGCGAGTCGGACTGCAGCGAACGCGCCGCCACGCCGGCGGCCATCAGTCGCTCGAGCAGCTCGCGGGCACGGTCGGCGGCGCTCACAGCTTCTCCTTCGGCGGCTCGCGCTCGGCCAGATGCAGCGGTGCCAGCGGCGCATCCGGCGCGACGACCATGGCACGCAGGGTCGCTTCGGTCAGCCGTGCGAACACCGGCGCGGCCACGGCCCCCCCGTAGTGCTTGCCGGCGCTGGGCTCGTCGATCATCACCGCCACGACGATGCGCGGATCCGATACCGGAGCGAAGCCGACGAACGACGACACGTACTTGTTGGTGTAGCGCCCGCCCTCGACCTTGTGCGCCGTGCCCGTCTTGCCGGCCACGCGGTAGCCGGTGACGCGCGCCTGCGGCGCCGTGCCTTCGGGTCCGGCGGCGGCCTCGAGCATGGTGCGCATGGTGCGGGCGGTCGCCACTGAAAACACACGCCGCCCCTCGGGCGGCGAATCGACTCGCGTCAGCGACAGCGGCAACAGGTCTCCGTCGCGCGCGAACGCCAGATAGGCCCTCGCCATGTGCAGCAGGGTGGTGGACATGCCGTGGCCGTAGGACATGGTGGCCTGTTCGATCGGCCGCCAGCTTTTCGCTGGTCGCAAAAGACCGCCCGCTGCGCCGGGGAAACCGAGGTCGAGCGGCACGCCGAAACCGAGGCTGGTGAACAGGTTGTGCATGTCCTGCGCTTCGATCTCGAGCGCCATGCGTGCAGTGCCGACGTTGGAAGACTTCTGGATCACCTGCGACACGGTCAGCGGACCATGGTCACGCACATCGCGGATGGTGTGCCGGCCGATCGTCAGGCGGCCGGTATCGGTATCGATCATGGTATCGGGCTTGACGCGACGCATTTCCAGCGCCAACGCACCGATGAAGGGCTTCATCGTCGAACCCGGCTCGTACAGGTCGGTCACGGCGCGATTGCGCAACTGGGCGCCGGACAGGTCGCTGCGGTTGTTCGGGTTGTAGGTCGGCGCATTGACCAGCGCCAGCAGTTCGCCGGTACGCACGTCGAGCACGGCCACCGCGCCGGCAGCCGCCTTGTGCTCGCTGATGGCCTGCTGCAAGGCGGTGTGGGCGATGAACTGCAGCTGCTTGTCGATCGACAGCGCGACATCCTCGCCGTCGCGCGGCGCGCGCACCATGCCGCCGTCCTCGATGATCGCGCCACGTCGGTCGCGGATCACGCGGCGCGCGCCGGGTTCGCCGCGCAGCCGACTGTCGAAGGCCAGCTCCATGCCTTCCAGTCCGCGCTCATCTATGTTGGTGAATCCCAGCACGTGGGCCCACACCTCACCGCCCGGATAGAAACGGCGGTAGGCCTGATCCTGGCCGATGCCCGGCAGCCGCATGTCAGCAATGCGGCTCGCAATCTCCGGCGGGACCTGACGGTGCAGATAGACACGATCCCGCTCGCTGGCGAGCAGGCGGTTCAGGGTCTCGACATCCATGCCGAGCAGACCGGCCATGCGCCGCACGTCGGGCGGCGCGATCTGCGCCTGACGCGGCGAGGCCCAGATCGCGCGCACCGGCGTACTCACCGCCAGGATGTCGCCATTGCGATCCGTGATGCGTCCACGCGAAGCGGGTAGCGGCACGACCCGGGCGAAGCGCTGTTCGCCACGCGCCTGCAGGGTTTCGTGGTTGAAGCCCTGCAGCCAGGCGGCGCGCGCGACGAGGGCCAGCGAGCAGCCCATCAGCAGCACCAGCACCATGCGCGCGCGCCACAGTTGCAGCCCGCTCTGCAGCAAGGGGTTGTGCGCACGCGGCGCCTGTCGCTTGCTCATCGCCCCTCTCCGACGACGATGACGCGTCCGGGCGACGGTTCCGCCAGATCCAGACGCTGGCGTGCGATGGGCTCGATGCGCGACAGGGACGCGACCGTGCTGAGCTCGAGCTGCAGCTGGCCCCACTCGACCTCGAGCTGATGGGCGCGAGCCTGTTCACGCTCGAACTCGGCATGCAGCTTGCGCGACTGATGCTGCGCCGCCACCACACCGAGCGCGCTGGCGACGACGACCGCCACCAGCGGGATCTCCAGCCGCATCACGCCGCCACCCCGGTACGTTCGGCGACGCGCATCACGGCACTGCGCGCACGCGGATTGGCCGCAACCTCGGCGGCCGATGGCCGCATCGCCTTGCCGACCAGACGCAGAAGCGGCTGCGGCAACTCGCTGGCGCGCAACGGCAGGCGTGACGGCGCATGGTCGGGACGAGCCTGGTCACGCATGAAGCGCTTCACGATGCGGTCCTCGAGGCTGTGAAAACTGATCACCACGAGGCGCCCGCCCGACACGAGACGTGCCATTGCCTCGGGCAGCACACCGCTCAGCTCCGCGAGCTCCTGATTGATGAAAATCCGTAGAGCCTGAAAGCTGCGCGTCGCCGGATGCTGCCCCGGCTCGCGTGTGCGGACCGCCTTTTCCACGATCGCGGCAAGTTGTCCAGTGGTCGCGACAAGCCCCCCTGACCGAGCAGCTGCAATCGCCTTTGCAATCGCATGAGCAAACCGTTCTTCTCCATAGTCCCTCAGCACCTCCGTGATTTCGGCGACGCTGGCCTCTGCCAGCCAGTCCGCCACCGTGGGTCCGCGAGTCGTATCCATGCGCATGTCGAGCGGCGCATCGAAACGGAAACTCATGCCACGTTCAGCCTCGTCCAGTTGCGGTGACGAAACCCCCAGATCCAGCAGGACGCCATCGAGCCGCTCGACGCCCAGCTCGTCCAGCCGCTCGGCCAGTTCGCTGAACGGCGCATGCACCAGCGTCAGGCGTTTGTCATCGATCTCCTGCCCGGCAGCGATGGCGCGCGGATCACGGTCGAAGGCCACCAGCCGACCGGCCGGCCCGAGTTGCGCGAGAATCGCGCGGCTGTGACCGCCGCGACCGAAGGTGCCGTCGACATAGACCCCGTCCGGCTTGACCTCCAGCGCCTCAACCGCCTCCGTGAGCAGGACCGTGACATGCGCCTGCGACGCACTCATAGCGCCAGACTCTCGAAGCCCGGCGGCAGACCATCGCCCTCGAGCGACTGCATCGCCTCCTGTTGCGCCTGCCAGCCGGCGTCGGACCACAGCTCGAAATGCGAACCCTGACCGACCAGCCAGACCTGCTTTTCCAGCCCAGCCCATTGGCGCAGCGAAGGCGCGATCACCGTGCGACCGGCCGCATCGAGCGTTTCGCTCTGAGCGAAACCGACAAGCAGACGCTTGAGCGTGGCGGTACGGGGATCGAGCCCGGGCATGGCGGCGATCTGACGGCTGATCGGCTCCCAGGCGTGCTGCGGATAGACGAGGAGACAGCGATGCGGGTGCGCGGTGATGACCAGCGGCGCACCGTCCGGCACCAACGCTTCGCGATGGCGCGCCGGAACCGCAATGCGGCCCTTGGCATCGACACTGAGCGCGGCTGCACCCTGGAACATCGCACCCCCTGAGTTTTGACCCGGATTCGGCGTGAATCACCACCGAACCCCACTTTTTTCCACTTAATGCCACTCTAGAGTAAAGAATTTCCACGGTCAAGCCGCGCTCACGGGGTTTTCCCTTGCCTCACAATGACTTACCAAGGCCGGCAAAACCCTGGCTTTTTCAGACAAATCAAGACCTCCGACGCGGCTGTTGAGGCAACGTCGCAGGAGCCGGAAAGATCTGTAAGGAAATGCCGCCACCGCACGCGACAAAGAAAAACGCCGTCGTCGCATCAAGCGACGACGGCGTCTGGAATGGCGTGGAAGTCCGCCGATAAGCCGGGTTCTGTCGAGGCCCGCCGCGTGAGCGGCGAACCCGGGCAATCATTCCTCTGGGAGCCACGTTGCCGCGACCCTCTAGCAGCCTACCCGGGAGCAGCGCGAGCCACGCCATTGCTCCCCTATTTGGCCTTGCCCCGGATGGGGTTTGCCGTGCCGGTCCTGTTACCAGTCCCGCGGGGGTCTCTTACACCTCCGTTTCACCCTTACCTGTGCTCTTGCGAGCCATCGGCGGTCTGCTCTCTGTTGCACTTTCCGTCGCCTCACGGCGCCCGGCCGTTAGCCGGCATCCTGCTCTGTGGGGCCCGGACTTTCCTCCACGCGCAACAAGGCGCGCAGCGATTGCCTGGCGGACTTCCGGGGCGGATTATACGCCCGGACCGGCTTCCAGCCGCCAACCGATCGCCTCACCCGCGCGCAGAGGCACGACGGCCTGCCCGTGGATCCACGGGTACGACTGCGGAACGATCCATGGTTCGCGCACCAGGGTGATGCGCTCCCGATTCGGCGCAAGGCCGTAAAAGGCAGGACCGTTGAGGCTGGCGAAGGCCTCCAGTTTGTCGAGTGCGCCCGCGCGCTCGAACACCTCGGCATACAGCTCGATGCCTGCGTGGGCGACATAGCAGCCGGCACAACCGCAGGCCGATTCCTTGTCATCCCTTGCATGCGGCGCAGAATCGGTGCCAAGGAAGAAGCGCGCGTCACCCGACGTGGCCGCCTCCACCAGCGCCCGTCGATGCTGCTCACGCTTGAGCACCGGCAGACAATAGTGGTGCGGACGGATGCCGCCGGCGAAGATCGCGTTGCGGTTCATCAGCAGGTGGTGCGGCGTGATCGTCGCACCGACGTTGCGCTCCCGCGAACGCACGAAGTCGACCGCCGCCGCGGTGGTGATGTGCTCAAACACCACACTCAGCCCGGGGAAGCGCTCGACCAGCGGCGTCAGCACGCGCTCGATGAAGACGTGCTCACGGTCGAACACGTCGATGTCACCGTCCGTCACCTCGCCATGCACGCACAGCACGAGGCCGCGCTCCTGCATGCGCTCGAGCACCGGGTAGACCTTGCCGATGTCGGTGACGCCCGAATCGGAGTTGGTGGTCGCACCGGCCGGATAGAGCTTGAGCGCCACCACCGCGCCGGAATCCGCGGCACGGTCGATCTCGTCCGGCGACATGTTGTCGGTCAGGTACAGCGTCATCAGCGGATCGAACTTCATGCCGGCCGGAACGGCCGCGAGGATGCGCTCGCGGTAGGCCAGCGCCTGCTCGGTGGTGGTCACGGGCGGGCGCAGGTTGGGCATGATGATGGCTCGCCCGAAGCGCTCCGCCGTGTGCGGCACGACCGCCGCCAGCGCCTCGCCGTCGCGCACGTGCAGGTGCCAGTCGTCGGGCCGCACGAGAGTGATGGATTGCATGTCTGTATACACCTTGCTCGAAAGCGTCATTCTAGTTCCTGTTTCAATTCCAGCGCCCGCGCATACAGCAGCTTGCGCGGCACGCCCGTGATCTCGCTCGCGAGTTGCGCCGCGGACTTCACCGGCAGCTCGCGCAGCAACACGGCCAGCACGCGTTCGGCCTCCGCCGGCAGCCCCTCCTGCGGCGGGCAGCCCGACACCACCAGCACGAACTCTCCGCGCCCGTGGTCAGCATCGGCAGCCAGCCAGGCCGACGCTTCGCCCAGCGGCAGGCGCACGATCTGTTCGTGACGCTTGGTCAGTTCGCGGGCGATGACGATCTCACGCCCCGCTCCGGGCAGTTCTGCCAGGTCCGCCAGGCACTCCGCGATCCGGTGCGGCGACTCATAGAACACCAGCGGCACCGGCGAATCCGCCAGTGCCTGCAAGGCGGTGCGCCGCGCGCCGGCTTTCGGCGGCAGGAAGCCGACGAAGCGGAAGCCGCCCTCGCCCATGCCTGAAGCCGACAACGCGGCAATCGCCGCACATGCGCCGGGAATCGGCACCACCGCAAAGCCTGCTTCCAGCACGCGCGCCACCGCTCGTGCGCCGGGGTCCGACACGCCGGGCGTGCCTGCGTCACTGATCAATGCAACATGCTTGCCTTCGCCAAGCAGCGCGATGAGTCTGGTCGCGGCGGTCTGTTCGTTGTGTTCGTGCAGCGCGAGCAGCTGCGCACGAATGCCATGCGCATCGAGCAGACGCTGGCTGTGGCGCGTGTCCTCGGCCGCCACCACATCGACCTCGCTGAGCACGCCGAGCCCGCGCGCGCTGATATCGGACAGGTGCCCGATCGGCGTGGCCACCACATACAATGACGGCGTACTGGAAAGGAAACTCGCGGGGTCGCGCATGGGCGGACGTTCCGAAACCGGGAAGACGGGCATTGTCGGCCGCACAACGGCCGCGGCGCAAGCGCGCGGCGTTGCGGCCGAAGCCCTGGCCGAGGCGCTGCTGAGCCGCCACGGAGTCAGGATACTCGGACGCCGTCTGCGCTGCCGTGGCGGCGAAATCGATCTCGTCGGCCTGGATGGCGACACCCTGGTCTTCGTCGAGGTGCGTCTGCGCGCCCCCGGCCGCTTCGGCGATGCCGCCGAAAGCATCACCGCCACCAAGCAGCGGCGCATCATCCATGCGGCCCAATGGTGGCTCAGCGGCGCAGGGCAGCAACACGCCGCCCGGGCAATGCGTTTCGACGCCGTCCTGCTCGACGGACTCGACCCCCGTCGCGCGCGCTGGCTACGCGCCGCCTTCGACAGCGACGCCTGGTAACTTCGTGTAAAGGAGCAGGCCAGGCTGCTTGAGCAGCGGCATACTGGAGGCACCATTTCGCACTGCAGCACGCATGCTAGACTGCGAACCCCGCCCGCACACGGCGTTTTCGCCCTGCCAAAATGGACCTCATCAAGCGTATTTCCCGCCAGTTCGAAGACAGCGCCGCCGTCAAGCAACAGGCGCTGCCGCAACTCGCCGCCCCGATCGCCGCCGCCGTGGAAGCAATGACCCGCAGCCTGCTCGGCAACGGCAAGATCATGGCCTGCGGCAACGGCGGCTCGGCCGCCGATGCACAACACTTCGCCGCCGAATTGCTCAACCGTTTCGAGATGGAGCGTCCGCCGCTGGCAGCCATCGCGCTGACCACCGACACCTCGACGCTGACCTCGATCGCGAACGACTACGATTACGTGCAGGTCTTCTCGAAACAGCTGCGCGCCCTTGGCCAACCCGGCGACGTGCTGCTGGCGATCTCGACCAGCGGCAACTCGCCCAACGTCATCGACGCCATCGAGGCCGCACACGAACGCGAAGTTCGGGTCGTGGCGCTGACCGGCAAGGGTGGCGGAAAGATGGCCGACCTGCTCGGCCCGGACGACATCCACATCTGCGTGCCCTCCGATCGCACGGCACGCATCCAGGAAGTGCACCTGCTGGTGCTGCACTGCCTGTGCGATGGCATCGATTGTCTTCTGTTAGGAGTCGAAGAATGAATGAACTGAATGCACCCGCCCGCCGCCGCCTGATCCTCGCCCTGGCTGCAGGCGCCAGCCTGCCGCTGGTGCAGGGCTGCGCACCACTGGTTGTCGGTGGCGCCGCCACCGGAGCCGTCGTGGCCTACAAGGACCGTCGCACCTCGGGCGCCATGGTCGAAGACGAAGGCATCGAATGGCGCGCCCGCAGCAGTCTGCGCAATCGCTTCGGCAGCGCCGCCAACATCAGCGTCACCTCGTACAACCGGGTCGTGCTGCTGACCGGCCAGGTGCCGGACGGCAACGCCCGCGAGGAAGCCGGCCGTCTCGCCGCGCAGGTCGAGAACGTGAAGGGCCTGGTCAACGAACTGCAGGTCTCCGGCATAAGCTCGCTGAGCGAACGCAGCAACGACGCCATGCTGACCTCGATGGTCAAGGCGCGCCTGGTCGACAACCAGCAGGTATCGGCCAATCACGTCAAGGTCGTGACCGAAGCAGGAGTGGTGTATCTGATGGGTCTCGTCACCCAGGCCGAATCCGAAGCCGCAACGAACGTGGCGCGCAACACGCGCGGCGTGCGCAAGGTCGTCCGCGTCCTGGAGATCATCTCGGCCGAAGAGGCGAAGCGGCTGGACGCAGCCTCCGGCGGCTCGAGCAGCAGCGACAACAGCAACTGATCAGCGGCGGACGCCCTCAGTCCGCCAGCGCGGCGAGCAGCTTCGCGTGCACACCACCGAAGCCGCCGTTGCTCATCACCAGCACATGGTCGCCGTCGCGTGCCTCACGCACCACGGCGGTGACCAGCGCATCCAGATCCTCGAACACCCCACCCACTCGCGCACCCAACGGGGCCAGAGCCTCGGCCGCGTCCCAGCCCAGCCCCTTGGCGTAGCAGAACACCTCATCAGCCAGCGCAAGACTGTCGGCCAGACGTGATTTCATGGTGCCGAGCTTCATGGTGTTCGAGCGCGGCTCCAGCACGGCCAGGATGCGCCCGCCCGGCTCGCGCTTGCGCAGCCCCTCGACCGTGAGCGCTATCGCCGTCGGATGATGCGCGAAGTCGTCATACACCGTCACGCCACGCGCCACGCCGCGCACTTCCATGCGACGACGCACGCCGGAGAAACCCTCCAGCGCCTCGACCGCCACTTCGGCCGGCACACCGGCGTGGCGCGCAGCCGCGACCGCTGCCAGCGCATTGCTGCGGTTGTGGCTGCCCGACATCGGCATGCCCGCCCGGCCGACCTCACGGCCGGCATGCGCGAACACCGCCGTCCGCTCGTCCGGCGCCGCCACACTCCATTCGGCCCCGTCACCGAATCGCTCGACCTCCGACCAGCAACCCCGCGACAGCACGCGCTCGAGGCTGTCTTCGGCCGCATTGACGATGATGCGACCGGAGCGCGGCACGGTGCGCACCAGGTGGTGGAACTGCGTCTCGATGGCGGCGAGGTCGGCAAAGATGTCCGCGTGGTCGAATTCGAGATTGTTGAGGATGGCCGTGCGCGGCCGGTAGTGCACGAACTTCGAGCGCTTGTCGCAGAACGCCGTGTCGTACTCATCAGCCTCGATGACGAAGAACGGCGTCTCGCCCAGTCGCGCCGACACGCCGAAGTTGCCCGGCACGCCGCCGATCAGGAAGCCCGGCGCAAGGCCACCGCATTCCAGCATCCATGCCAGCATCGAACTGGTCGTCGTCTTGCCGTGCGTCCCCGCCACCGCCAGCACCCAGCGCCCGGCCAGCACATGCTCGGCCAGCCATTGCGGGCCGGACACATAGGGCAGACCTCGGTCGAGGATCTCCTCCAGCAGCGGGTTGCCGCGCGACACCGCGTTGCCGACCACGAACAGATCGGCACCGATGCCGGCCTGGCCCTCGCCATACCCCTCGATCAGACGGATACCCTGCTCCTCGAGCTGCGTGCTCATCGGCGGGTAGACGTTGGCGTCGCAGCCGGTCACGGTATGGCCAGCCGCTCGGGCAAGCAGCGCGACCCCACCCATGAAGGTGCCGCAGATGCCGAGGATGTGGATATGCATGCGATCTCCGGAAAGCCCCGCCAGCCTGACGGGTGGGGCGTGTAGAATCGGGGCATTCTACATCCACCGCCGACGAGCCCCGAGCCGCCAGCATGCATCACCGCTCCCCACCGCCCCGAGGCAGCCACGTCCGACGCGAGATTGCCGCGCTGGCCGCGCGCATGATGGCCGAGGACGGCATCAGCGACTTCGGCTTCGCCAAGCGCAAGGCCGCCAGACAACTGGGCATCAGCGAATCCGAAGCCCTGCCGAACAATGCCGAGATCGAGGCGGAGTTGCGCGCCTGGCAGGCCCTCTACCAGGACGACGAGCAGGAGGACCGCATCCGCACGATGCGCGAGGTGGCGGTGGAGGTCATGCACCTGCTCGACGAGTTCCGCCCCTACCTTGTCGGCGGCGCACTCGACGGCACTGCCGGACGCTATTCCGAGGTCGAGCTCGAGCTGTATCCGGAAAGCGCCAAGGACGTCGAGATCTTCCTGCTCAACCACAACCTCCCCTACGAGCACCGGGAGACGCGCCGCGTCACCAGCCACACCCCGGAGGTCATCCTCAGCCTCGACTGGCAGGACGTGCCGGTTCGGCTGACCATCCACGAACAGGTCGCCGAGCGCGCGCCACGACGCGGCCTCGAACGTGCGCGCGTCGCCACCATCGAGGCGCTGCTGCGCGAAGAGGCCGGAGAACGGCAATGAAACGAAGCCTGCGCATCACCCTCGTCACCGTCGTCGCGATCGCTGCCGCAGCCGCCGGCATGCTCGCCGGTCAAAGCTTCAACCGGCCACAACTGCCCGACGGTGTCACCGCCGAAGCCATGCCGCGTCTGCTCAGCACCCGACTGCCCGACGCAGCCGGTGTCGAACACGCACTGGCCGACTGGAGTGGCAGGATCCTGGTGGTCAACTTCTGGGCGACCTGGTGCCCGCCCTGCGTCAAGGAGATCCCCGAGTTCGCCGCCGTGAGCCGGCACTATGCGGATGCGCCGGTACAATTCGTCGGACTGGCCATCGACTCGGCCGACAAGGTGCAGGATTTCGCCCGGCGTTTCGACGTACCCTACCCGCTGCTGATCGGCGACACGGACACCCTGCAGCTTGCGGCAGAATTCGGCAACACGGCCCGCGCCCTGCCCTTCACCGTCATTGTGGATCTGGACGGACGATTGCACGATGTCACACTCGGGACCTTGAGCGAGGCGGAACTGAAGCGCAAAATCGAAGCCCTGCTCCCCTCCAGATGACCCCGGCGCAGCGTCGAATGCTGGACAAAATGCGTCGAACTGCGGCAAACTGGCCAGCATGATGCAATCAAAACGCAAGAAGACATCCGAGGCGCCGCCGCCCCACGGCCGCATCCTCGCCTTGCACGGCCCCAACCTCAACCTGCTCGGCACGCGTGAGCCCGAGGTCTACGGCCGCAGCACGCTGGCCGACATCCACGAGGCGATGGAAGCACGCGCCCAGGCCCGCGACGTCGTCGTCGAATCCTTCCAGAGCAATCATGAGGGCCAGCTCGTCGACCGCATCCAGGCCGCGGCCGCCGAAGGCATCGATTTCATCATCATCAATCCGGCCGCCTACACCCACACCAGCGTCGCCTTGCGCGACGCGCTGGCGGCGGTCGACATCCCGTACATCGAAGTGCACCTGTCCAACGTCCACGCCCGCGAGCCCTTCCGGCAGCACTCCTACTTCTCGGATCGTGCCGTCGGCGTCATCTGCGGACTGGGCGCCCACGGCTATCTGGCCGCGCTGGACTTCGCCCTGTCGCGCCTCAACGAAAACTGACAACCATACGGCGGCGGCGCACGGCTCCCGCCATCACGGAGACAAGAATGGATTTGCGCAAGCTCAAGAAACTGATCGACCTCGTCCAGGAATCGGGCATTTCCGAGCTGGAAGTGACGGAAGGCGAGGAAAAGGTCCGCATCGCCAAGCACCTGCCGCCCTCCCAGACCGTCAGCTACGTCAACGCACCGGCACCGGCTGCCGCCGCCGCGCCGACGGTTTCGGTGACTGCCGCCGGCGATGACGACGGTGATGCCCTGCCGGCCGGCCACGTGGTCAAGTCGCCGATGGTCGGCACCTTCTACCGCGCCCCGTCGCCGGGCGCCAAACCCTTCGTCGACGTCGGACAGAGCGTGTCGACCGGCGAGCGCCTGTGCCTGATCGAAGCCATGAAGCTGATGAACGACATCGAGTCCGACGCAGACGGCGTGATCAAGGCCATCCTCGTCGAGAACGGCCAGCCGGTCGAGTTCGGCCAGCCGCTGTTCATCATCGGCTGAGCGCGCGCATGTTCGAGAAAATTCTGATCGCAAACCGCGGAGACCAGCGGCCGGCAGGCCGCGCAGCGGCGCAGCCACATTGCGCCGTGGCCGAAGGTCACAAGAGCGATTTCACCGCGGAGCACCACCATGTTTGAAAAGATCCTGATCGCAAACCGCGGTGAAATCGCTCTGCGTGTGCTGCGCGCCTGCCGCGAGCTCGACATCCGCACCGTCGCCGTGCACTCCGAGGCCGACACCGAGGCCAAGTACGTCAAGCTGGCCGACGAATCGGTGTGCATCGGCCCCGCGCCGTCCGGCCAGAGCTATCTGCACGTGCCGGCCATCATCGCCGCGGCGGAGGTCACCGACGCCGAAGCGATCCACCCCGGCTACGGTTTCCTGTCCGAGAATGCCGACTTCGCCGAGCGCGTCGAGCAGTCCGGCTTCGCATTCATCGGGCCGCGCGCCGAAACCATCCGCATGATGGGCGACAAGGTGTCGGCCAAGGACGCCATGAAGGTCGCCGGCGTGCCCTGCGTACCCGGCTCCGACGGGGCATTGCCGGAAGACCCGGCCGAGATCATCCGCATCGCACGCGACGTCGGCTATCCGGTCATCATCAAGGCGGCCGGCGGCGGCGGCGGACGCGGCATGCGCGTGGTGCATACCGAAGCCGCGCTGCTCAACGCCGTCAGCATGACGCAGTCGGAAGCCGGCGCGGCCTTCGGCAACCCCACCGTGTACATGGAGAAGTTCCTCGAGAACCCGCGCCACGTCGAGTTCCAGGTGCTGGCCGACGAGCACGGCAACGCCGTTCATCTGGGCGAGCGCGACTGCTCGATGCAGCGTCGCCACCAGAAAGTGATCGAGGAGGCGCCCGCACCGGGCATCGACCGCAAGGTGATTGCCAAGGTCGGCGAGCGCTGCGCCGAGGCCTGCCGCAAGATCGGCTACC